>DCHC01000056.1:50133-50593 GCA_002314755.1 Faecalibacterium sp. UBA1762
AGTATTCTGACCGGAATTCCGGTTACGGCACTGCAGTGGTTCTCTATTATACTTTGGATCATCAAAGGCATATGGTGGCCTTTTGTTATCTGGGTGATTGTTGCCGCTGCGTGGGGAACCATCATCAGTAGGTATTATTTTAAAAATGTAAAATACATCTGCCCGGAATGCCATGAGGTATTCAAGCCGACTTTGAAGGAAGCTTTCTGGGCAAACCATACTCCCGCCACCCGCAAGCTGACCTGTACCGAGTGCGGTCACAAAGGCTTCTGTGTGGAGATCTGGGGAGGTGACGATAAATGACGGAGTTTGAGAACATTGTCATTGGCAAAAGCGCCATTCCGTCGCTGATCATCACAGTCATTCTGATGATTATGATTCCCGTCATCTTCTTCACCTACTGGCGGAAAAAGCATAAACAGCAGACAAAAATCAGCTATCTCATTGCCGGCGCTGTCGG
>DCHC01000016.1:0-220 GCA_002314755.1 Faecalibacterium sp. UBA1762
TATAATAATATTATAGTCAACATTATGATGTTTGTCAATAGATTTCAAAATAAAGTCATATTTCTAAAGATGATATTATGACAAATGTCAACAAAAAAAAGAGGTTTGCCCAAAATCGGAACAAACCTCCTGAATAACTCTGAATGCTATTCTATCAAAGTGAAACTCGTACGCTCGGTGCCGGAAAATCCTTATTTTATGCGGGTTTGCGGACTCGTTT
>DCHC01000016.1:237-84723 GCA_002314755.1 Faecalibacterium sp. UBA1762
TCCCTTATTTTCTCTCGGACCATATCGAGTGGAAATAGGGTATCTGAGCCTTATTTCCGCTTTTTTTATTTAGACAACCTGTAAATGAGAATAAGTTATCCTCATAACATCAAGATGGAAAGTTTAAACGATAACTAAAATGTTCACACCGGAGTAGGCCAACGCTTATTCCTTTTTTCTTTTTCTCATTTTTGCAGTTACATCAACCCTATACACCCCAATCAAGCAGTGGTTCGCGCGAAACCAAAATGACAGGGCTTTTCTCCTGCCAGCAGCGCTTACAACGGCAGGGTATCCAACAGCTTTTTCAAATCCTCTAAAAAAAGCTGAATATGGCAGCCGTCCGTGGTGGCGTGGTGGCAGGTCAATGAAAGCGGCAGCAGCTTACGACCCTCTGCTGTGCTGACAATTTTACCCGCCTCTACCGATGGGAAAAAGTACGGCTTATCCTGGTAGCTATGCACTGAAAACGCCGTAAAGGATACCCATGGAATACAGGATACGGTATAGGCGTTTTCCGGCGGCGGGGTTTGGGACTGCGACAGAATTCCGCGGTTGTCCCCGTAAATCTGCTGATTATGCAAATAGGCCTCATAAAAGGTATTGTAATCATCGGAATACTCGGTCCACATCAGCGAAAAGGTCTTGTCATCCCTGTGAAAATGAGCATACAACGGGGTTAGGGTATCGTAATAACCCAGCTTGCCGTCCCGGTAGGCGATCTTAAACTCCGGCTGGCGGTTTAGGCAGGCGGTAACCGCCCATAGGTAGGTGGGGAAGAATTTTCTGCCTGACCGTTTCAGCCTTGCCCAAAAATCGGTGATATCCAGCTGCACCGTCATGGAATATCCGGTGGGTGCCATCTGAGAAAAATAGACAAACATCTGCCCCCGAGGCCAGCCCTGCAGATCAATTTCTGTAAATAACAAAACGATACCCTCTTTCTTTTTTTAACAAGAGGGTACCGCATAAAAGGGCAAAAAGCAACCCACGCAGCGTGGAATCGCGAAACTTATCCGCCTATTCTGTCAACTGCAAGTCGTCGGGGGTATCGATATCTACCAGCTGCCGACCGGGGCAGGCCAGCTTTTCCACCCGCTCGGGACGGTCCCGAAGGACTGCCTTACCCCCTTGATCCCCGGTCAAAAGCAGCATCTCAGGTACCAGCAGACCGGAAAAAACAACCGGGTTTCCGGTGCGGGTACCGTCCCAGGCAGCAGCCGCCAACGGCAGCCGGACCTGCTCCGGCAGGGCAGCAAGGGAGATACGCAGCAGCCTGACCACAGTATCGGCTGTAATATAAGGCTGATCTGCCGCCAGAAACAGCAGCTTATCCTGCCCGGAAACCATTCCGCAGGCAAGGCAAGCCGCCCTGACGGAAAAGGAAAGCCCTTTTTCGCTTTCGGGACAAAATACACCAGTCTCTCCTACTTCTTTCAAAATTTGCGGGTATCGGGTCACCACATGCAGCTTAGCGCCCGTGCGTCGGCTGACCTGCTTTAGTACCCGGTATCCGTACTGCCAAAGGGGTCTGCCGTTGAACACCGCCAGCAGCTTGTTGCCGCCAAACCGGCTGCCGCTGCCGGCGGCAAGATAGCACAGATGCAGCATTATTCCCCGTCCTCCGGCTCAATGGCTATTTTTTCCGGGGTGATGGGCAGGGTGCGGAACCATTTTCCGCACGCCCGGTAAACGGCATGGGCAATGGCAGGCGCCGGGGTGTTGATGACGATCTCCCCAATGGATTTTGCACCAAAGGGGCCTGCCTGCTCATAGCTGGGGGCAAAATCCACCTGAATTCTGCCGGTTTCCAGCCGAGTGGGTATCCGGTATTGCATCAGAGAATTTTCAGTCAGTCTGCCCTTAGCATCGTAACGGATGTTCTCTGTAAGGGTCATACCGATGCCCTGCACAATGCCGCCCTCTGCCTGTACACGTGCTAAGGCCGGGTTGATAACGGTACCACAATCCACCACCGACTGATAATTCAGTACCTCGACCGAGCCGGTCTCGGGGTCCAGCTCAATTTCCGCCATGCCCACCATAAAGGGCGGCGGCGAATAGGGATGGGAATTGGTCGCCGTTACCTGGGTGGGCAGCGCGTTGCCATTCATGGCCGCATCCGCAATTTCCGCTGCGGAAAGCTGCTGTTTTCCGTTCTTTGTGCGGACTGCATTGTTTTCAAACACCAGCTCCTGCACCGGCAACTGCAGAATGCCTGCCGCAAGCTGCAGCATTTTCTCTTTCAACTCTTGGGCCGCCAGCACCACCGCCTTGCCGGTCACAAAGGTAGTGGATGAGGCATACGAGCCGGAATCATAGGGGGAGCGGTCGGTATTGGCACCGGACACCTGAATATTTTCCAGCGGACAGTCCATGCAGTCGCTTAGAATCTGCGCCAAAATGGTATCACAGCCGGTGCCCATATCCGCCGCGCCGATCAGCAGCCCGTAGTTGCCGCCGTCATCCAGCCGAACGGTGGCCGAGCCCACATCAATACCGGAAATACCCGAGCCCTGCATGGCCATTGCCATACCGGCAGCGCGTATTTTGCCATCCGGCATGACCCGCACCGGGTATTTTTCTGCCCAGCCAAACCGCTGGGCACAGCTGCGCAGACACTGCTCCAGATTACAGGAGGTCGCCGTCTCGTTGTAGTAGGCGGGCATCACCGCGCCCTGCCGAACGCAGTTTTTCAGCCGGATCACCAGCGGGTCCAAATTCAACCTGGACGCCAGCTCGTTTACCGCGCTTTCCACGGCAAAAATACCCTGTGTCGCGCCAAAGCCTCGGTACGCGCCGGAGGACTGCACATTGGTGTACACCACCTGATAGCGAAAACGAAACGCCTCCAGCGAGGAGGTGTACAGCGGAATGGATTTGTGCGCGGTCAGGCCCACCGTCGCCCAACCGTGTTCTCCATACGCGCCGGTATTGGATAGCGAGAACAGATCGATGGCACGGACCGTGCCGTCCTTCATTGCGCCCAGACGGACCGTGATCTCCATCTCGTGACGGGGAGAGCCCGCCTCCAGCGATTCCTTACGGGTGTAAATCAGCTTTGCCGGTCTGCCGGTTTTCCAGGTGACAAAGGCGGGATACAGCTCGCTGACCGCGGTCTGCTTTGCGCCAAAGCCGCCGCCGATACGGGGCTTTTCCACACAGATTTTGGATTTGGGAATGCCCAGCGCGTGGGCAATGATGCGCCGCACATGAAACACGATCTGGGTGGAGGAGATTACATGCAGCCTGCCGTAGGTATCCAGCTGCGTCAGGGTGCGGAAGGTCTCAAAGGGGACCTGGTTGACCGCCTTAACATGGTAGGGATGCTCTATCACTATGTCACAGGACCGCAGCACCGCCTCCACATCGCCGTCCCCCTCCTCGCCGGAGGCGCACAGATTACGCCGGGGGTCGCCGCCGGTAAAGGGGCACAGGGCGTGCCAGTCCTGCTCCGGGTGAACCAAGGTGGGATTATCCAGCGCGGTGTGAAAATCCAGTACAGCGGATAACTGCTCATATTTTACGGCGATCGCTCCAAGGGCGGCGTCGGCTGCCTCCCCGGTTTCGGCGGCGACGATGGCGACCGGATCCCCCACGTGACGCAGGTGCCGGTCCAGAATCAGCCGGTCATGGGGAGAGGTTTCCGGATAGGTCTGCCCTGCCTGGGTGTATCTTTCACCGGGAACATCCTGCCAAGTATAAACGGCGACCACGCCCGGTATCTCCGTCGCCTTTTGGATATTGATCTGCTCCACCGTCGCATTGGCGTAGGGGCTGCGCAGCAGCTTGACCGTCAGACAGTCCGCGGGCTGGGGCAGATCATCCAGATAGACCGGCTGGCCGGTCAAAAGCCGCATAGCGTCCAGCTTGCGGACCGCGTCCCCTACGCCCCCCTGTTTTACAGTCTGCTCTCTCATACCCTGCCCTCCTTTTTCGCATTCAAAAAGGCTCGGATACCCCGCAGCTGTCCCTCATACCCGGAGCAGCGGCAAAGATTTCCCGCCAGAAAGGCGCGGATCTCCTCATCGGTGGGGTCGGGGTTTTCCCGCAGCAGCGCAATGGTATTCATCACATACCCGGGGTTGCAAAAGCCGCACTGATCGGCCCCCTGATCAGCTATATAGCCCACAAAGGCCTCTGCCTCATCCCGCAGGCCCTCTAAGGTCATCACCTCTTTTTCCGCCACACGAGCAACCGGTACGCTGCAGGACAGCACCGGTTTTCCCTCCAACAGAACGGTACACAATCCGCATACGGTGTGCTCGCACCCGCACTTAACGCTGACCATACCCAGCTTACGCAGCAGCTCCAGCAGCGGCAGATCCGGCGCGCAATCCACTGTCACAGACCTGTGATTTAAAACAAAGAAAAGTTTCATGTTTATCATCCTCCCAGCTGCGCCAATGCCCGTTTTGTCAGCACCTTTGCCAGATGTCTGCGGTATTCTGCCGAGCCAAGATTATCCGAACGGAAGGCAAGCTTATCCGCAAGCTCCTTCGGAAGATTCGCAATATCTTGCATAAAACAATCCACCGTCTCGGCCCGCAGCGGTGCCGGGGAAAGGGTGACCCGAAGCTTATCCTCTCTGCGGCAGGCGGTCAGGGTCAACACCGGAAAATCAGTGGCGGCGTTGCGCTGGGCAAGGGTACAGACCCCGTCGGGCGTCTTGATCGGCAAAAGGATATGAGTCAGCAGATCCTTTTGCGCCCCATCCCGTACAAACTGCTCCATGGGCGTGGTACCCTGCCCGGCAAGACAGACCGAGGCCCCCAGTGCGCAAAACAGCGCCGTCACATCCGAAAAACCGAACCTGCCGAAAACACTGCCGCCCACCGTGGCGGTATTGCGGAACTGTACCCCCACAATGGGAGCCAGCGCCGTGCGGATCGCCCCGTGAGTATAGGCGTTCAGCAGCGGGTCGACCTCCGCCTGGCGCAGGGTGACATACGCCCCGATGCGAACACCCTGCGGGGTCTGTTCAATACGGTCTAAGCCCAAGAGGGACAGATCCACCGCGTTTTCCACAGTTCTGCCCTGCAGGTGTAGCCACATCATGCCGCCCAGAATGACCGTGCCGGGCTTTTGGGCCCAGGATAGCGCCTCCGGCACCGTCTCCGGCCGGATATAATTTTGAAATTTCATTTCTCTGTCCTTTTCTCCTGTTCCGTTTGATAATCTACCGATAGCCCGCCCTCCCAGCGGATCACTCGTATGCGGGGGTACAACATTCGCAGATAGGCCTCTATCTGCCGAACATCCGTGGAGGCCGGAGCAAATTCTGCCACCAGCCTGCCGTCCTGCAAAAGGTAGATCCGGTCGGCATACCGCAGTGCCAGCGCCGGGTCGTGCAGGGTGGCGATCACCGTCTTATGCTCCGCCAGTCTTTTTGCCTTGATCAAAAGCTCATGGGTACGGTTGAAATCCAGCGAGGCGGTGGGTTCATCCAATAGCAGCAGAGGGGTATCCTGACACAGGGCTGCCAAAAGCTCCGCCAGCTGGCGTTCCCCTGCGCTCATCTCCTCTAACAGGCGGTCCGGCAGAGATGCGGCGTCCAGCTTCTTGGCAAGCTGCCGAATGCGCTGCTCCTGCTTTTCACAGGGTCTGTAAAATAGCCCGTCGACAGCGTAAAATGCCATCCGAGCAATATCCATGCCCGTAAGACCCGACAGAGTTTGGTGGGTGGTCAGCACCTGTGCGACCCGGCGTGCCCGCTGTCTGGCGGGCAGACGGGGTAGCTCCTCTCCGTCAAATAGCACCTGTCCGCCCATAGGGCGAAGCGTGCCGCTGACCGCGCGAAACAGGGTGGTTTTACCGCTGCCGTTTTGCCCCAGAACCACGCAGAATTCCTGCGCAAAGCCGCAGCACAGATCCCGCAGCACCGGCACCCCGTCATACCCTGCGGTCAGGTGTTCTACCGTCAGCATCCCCTGTCACCCCCCATTACCCTGCCGCTGCAAAAAAGCAGCACAAACCAGAGTACCGCAAAGCCGATACAAAAGATGCTGACCGGCAGCTCGCTACCGGGCGCTGCGGTACGGGCAAACAGGTCTGACAGCACGGTCAAAAACGCCCCCACGGTAAAGCAGAGTAAGAAAAAGCCTTTGTCTCTTTTGCTGCGAAGTGCTAGGACAATGTGGGGCACAATCAGCCCTACAAAGCCGATCACCCCTACGGTAGAGACCACGCCCGCCACCGCCCAGGTCACCAACGTCAGCAGCACCATCTGCCACAGCACCGGTGAAAGCCCCACCGCCGCAGCCTGACGACTGCCTCGGGAAAGGATGGTCGCCTGACCGGAAAACGCCAACAGCAAAACCAGGGGCGGCAGGGCTGCTGCCGCCATCAGCAGCAGCTTATCCGCCGTCAGAGCAGCAAAGCTACCCATGGTCCAAAACTCGATGGCGGCAAGCTCCCGCTCCGGGTCCGCCGCTGTTTTTAAGATCATCACGCCTGCATCCGCCGCCGCGCTGACCAAAATGCCTGCCAGCACGTAGCGGCTGCGCAGCTCCGCCCCGGCACGGCGGGACAGGCGAACAAACAGCAGCAGCGCCCCCAGCGCCGCCATTCCGCCCAAAAAGGCAAAACCGATCCGGGCAAAGTCGGTCAGACCGATCAAAATTGCCGCGGCAGCGCCAAGGGATGCCCCCGACGCGACCCCTGTGATATCCGGCGAAGCCAACGGATTGCAGAACACCGTCTGACAGACCCCGCCGGTCACACCCAATACGCCGCCCGCCAGTATCCCCGCCAGAACACGGGGCAGCCGCAGCTGCCAAAAGACCCTGCCTGCCATCCATGTATCCGCCGCCGGATCAAAAAGCCGCAGCGGGTAGCTGCCAAAGCACAGGGAAACCGCCGCCAGCACACAAAGCGCGCCGGGCAGCAGCGCCGTCACGGTCTTACGCCAGGGCCGCAAGGGTTTGGTCTGTCGGGGTAAAGCCGTAGAAGGTCTCATAAAAATCCACCACATCCTTTCGGAATGCGTCCGCGGAATAGTCGGAAGGATGCAGCACCGAACGCAGCCACAGCATGCCCAGCACGCCGGAGGGGATGGGCGAATCCCATTCCTCAAAGCAGCCCGGCACGGTGACAATGCGTTTTTCCCTTACGGCGCGCAGCTGGCAAAGGGCGCTGTCCGCCAGAATATCCTCTGCAGTGTACGCCGCCCCGGCGGGAATGACCAGATAGTCGGGATCGGCGCTCAGCACCGTCTCGTAAGAAATCTCCTGCCAGTAGCTGCCGTCCTGCCCCGCCAGGGCATTGACACCCCCGGCCAGGGTGATCAAATCACTTTGGTACATACCCGCAGGAGCCGCGGTCAGATAGGTGGAATTGCCGAAAAAGAGGACCGAGGGGGTCTCCTCCGGCGTTTCAAAGTCCTGGATTTTGGCCTGCAAATACTCAGTTAACTGCCGGGCGTTTTCCGGTGTCCCGCAGGCGGTGCCTATCAAATGCAGCATCTCCTGCAGCCCGTCCGCTGTTTCGGGGTCAACGATCAGGGTGACGATCCCTATCGCCTCCAGTGCAGTCGCGGAATCCTGCAGCTTTTTGGGCAGAATGACCAAATCAGGAGAAAGGGCGGCAATGCCCTCCACATCGATCTCCTTTAAAGAGCCCACCGACGGCAAATCCAGCAATGAGGGCTGTGCCATCTGATAGATGGGCCGGGTATCCGCCTTTTTTTCAATGCCCACCAGCTTTTCGCCCTGCCGCAATGCCAGCATGGCGTAGGTGGTGACATAGTAGCAGCTGACCACCCGCCTGGCGGGTCGGGACAGTATGACGGTTCTGCCCGCCTGATCAGTCAGTTGTATTTGGGTCTGTGCCATCTGTTCCGGCTGTGTCAAGGGCTTTGTGCAGGCTACCAAAGATAACGCCACCGCAAGGCTGAGTACCCACGCCCACATTCTTTTACCTGTTTTCATCTGTGAGTTACCTCCTCTTATGACTGTTCGTTCCACCGTACCGCGCCCAGGTCGCAGCCAGTTATCCGTACCTCCATCGGCTCCGCCAACCGGGAGGAGTCAAACAGGCTGACAAACCGCCGGGCGTCGCCGTCTATTGTGATATTCTCAAACCGCAGTTTTTTGTACCGTACCGACAGGTCGCTGCACTCCGCTGTTTCATCACACTGCTGGTTATCCAGTATTTTGCCCAGCTTGCGCACCGCGACGGAGATCACCGTTTGGGTGCGGGCAGCGGCGCTTTCCGGCGACAGCTGCTCCCCCTCAAGACAGGGCACCAGCGGAGAGCTGTCTGCCTGGATCCGGATATCCCGGTACAGAATATTCTCCACCCGGGTATTCCGGCTGCCGTACCAAGTATCTATACTGACCGCGTGGTGACACACCCGGATGCAGTCGTTCCGCTCAAAGGTCACATCTATGATCAGGGATTCCTTATGGCCGGACCAGACCTCCATATTTTTGCCCCAGTCACACCACAGCACGTTGTCGTGCAGATAGATTTTTTCGCAGCCGCCCTCTTCACCCGTCAGATAAGGGGCGCGCACCACCAGACAGTCGTCATAGCTGCGCACAAAACAGCGGCAAAGCTCCACATCATAGGAATTGCAGATGTCAAACCCGTCGGCGTTGTACCGCCACATACCGATCAGTTTGACATTTTCTATCCGGATATGACGGCAGCCGTTGCGGGTGGTAAACGCCCAACAGGGGGCGTCCTGCAAAATAATGCCCTCCACAGTTACGTTTTCGCTCTCCCGTATTACAAACAGGTTTTCCGGCTGCTGATCGTACATCGGGGTCGTCCGCTTCAGCGCGGAGCCGTCCAGTATGCCCCTGCCGCAGATATGTACATTTTTGACCCCCTGCAGCAGGATACCGCCGTAGACCACCGCACCCTGCTCCAGAAAAACGGTCTGGTTGTCCCTTGGCCGCAAAATACCCACCCGGTGCTCCCCCGGACCGAAATAGATCAAATTCTCCGACGGCTGCGGGCGGGCGACCGGCGGATTGGCAAAAACGCACAACGCATCCGTATAGCCGTTTATTTCTACGGTAAACGATAGCGGCCGGGTAAGCTGTATGTCTAACCCGTCCTGTACGGGAGTAAAGGGAATCGCGGCGGCCTTGGGGCGCAGCTCCGCTGTTTGAATTTGCGCGCCGATAACCTGTACCGTCAATAGGACAGGGTGCTGTATATCCGTCTCGCGTGGCAGATCAAAGCTGACAAACGGAGCGTCCGCAGTCTGCTCCACCGGGCGCTGACGCCCCGGCCATACCCGGTTTATCGGCACGGCAGATACCCGACAGCTTTGCACCGGTAGCGACTGCCCGTTTAAAAAAACGCGATACCGCATTGCTTTTCCCTCCCCCCCCTGCGGACCCGTCTGGCAGAAGAGTGGTAACCGGGTCCGATAACCTTACTCATTGTATCCTATTTTGTAGGATGTATCAATAGCGTATCCTGTTTTTGTTTCCCGGGAAAAGAAAAAACCTCTGCGCAAACTAATGATATACTCTCATAAGCGTACACAGCGGTTTTTCTGTTCCTATTTATTATTGCAGCTTTTGCGCCTTTTTCACCCGGTCGGACAACAGCTTGACCCCAACTACCGTCGCCGCAAACCACACCCCGATCACTACGGGCAGCAGTTGTACCCCCAGGTACTGTGCCAACAGGCCGAACAGGGGCGGGGTGGCCATAAAGGCCAGATATGCCACCGCCATCTGCGAACCGATCACCGCGCCGGAGAAGCTGCGCCCGAAATTATCCGGGGTCAGGTTCATGATATTGGGATAGATAGGTCCGTTGCCCACGCCAATCAGAAACAGGGCGGCAACCGAAACAGCGGTATTGCCCAGCGGCAGCAGTAAGGTGACACACGCCACAGCAAGCACCCCGCAGCCGCTTCCAATCAGCTTCCAGGAGCCCAGCTTATCCGCAAAAAGGCCGGACAAAAATCTGCCCAGGGTCATACCCAGATAGTAAAAGATTATGCAGCGGGCAGCCGCATCCGCGGCAAGGCCGCGGGTGTACACCAGATAGGTCGCGCCCCACAGCCCAGTCAGCGCCTCCACCGCGTTGGTAGCAAAACAGGCAAGCCAAGCGCTGCGTACCGAAGCCATCTTCACCATCTCTTTTAGGGAAAGATCCTTGGGTGGCTCCTCCTCCCCCTGCGCTATGGCTTCTTCCTTGCGTTTCCACAGCGGCATGGACAGCAGCAGAATCAGGGTGATGCCCGCCTGCACACAGGCCGCGGTGCGGTAGCCCTGCCGCCAGGTGGCGGTCTGTAGCATAAGGGACATAATGTAGGGGCTGACCACCACACCAATGCCGTAAAAGCAGTGCAGAAAATTCATATGCGTACCGCCGAAATGCAGGGCGATGTAGTTGTTCAGGCCACAATCCACCGCGCCTGCACCCAGACCCAGTGGCACTGCAGCCAGCATCATCCAGCCGATGGCAGGGCAAAAGGAATAACCCACCAGTGCCAGCGCGGTCACTGCCGTACTGAAAAAGGTCACCTTTGCCGTGCCGAACCGGTTGATGATCTTGGACGAAAAGGTACTGGATATCACCGTGCAGCCGCAAACAATGCTGGTCACCAGATTAGGCAGCGACAACGGGATATCAAATTCCTCAATAATGGCGGGCATGGCACAGCCGAACAGAGAATCCGGTATGCCCAATGCGATAAATGAAATATACAGAACAATCAATAACAATACAGTAAACACTTGGGGGAGCTCCTTTTCCGTAGTTTTTTCCGTTTTACCCTCTCTTATTCTATATCAAACGCCTTGACCAGATGAGGGACCTTACCGGTCACCGGATCCTGGGTGATAAGAATATCCTGCATAAACTCATTCCAGCGGTTTGCGACCGGGCTTTCCGCCTGTACCTTTTGGGCATACTCTCTGCCGTACTCCAGCTCGTAATAGCCAAACAGCTCGTTGCCGTTGTTCCAGATGGAATAGTTTCGGATACCCGCCTTATGGAACATCTCCAACATCTCGGGCCAGATCTCATCGTGACGCTTTTTGTACTCAGGGTAGTTGCCCTCCTTGATATAAGCCTTCCATGCGCATTTTTCCATTTTTAAATTCATCCCTTTCTTGAAATTTTTTCTTTCTTCCCTAGGCTGTTTTTTGGCGCAAACGCCCACACCCTGCATACATTGTCTGTATACCGTACTATTATATTACATCCGCGCTATCCGGTCAAATTTTTTAATTATCCGGGAGAAAAAATTTTTTCGGGATTTTTTGAAAACCGAAGGGCTTCGGCTGATCTGTACCGGGCGTTCCCTGAAAGGTTATCACATGATGATAAATTGAAAACGGGCCGTTCACAAAATGAGAACTAATAATATAGAAGATAACGGGGAGAAAACGGGTTCATTCCTCTTTTGGTTCGACAGAAAGAATTTCTTTGCTATTCACCGCCCCGCTTTTTTGAAAGACCAGCGTCTGATCCTCCTGGATATCCAGTAGCGTATCCTGAACAGTAAGGTACGCACCGCCGTTTTTAAACGGATCCGGCTGAAAATAGGTGACCGTGACCGCCGGGTGCCGGGCGATATTTTCCCGAAGCAGCGCAATGGAACGGTTTAGCTCCTCTATGGCGTCCTCCGCCAGCACGATTTTTTGTTCTGTCAGCCGCGCGGTTTCCTCAATTGCCTCTCCATAGCCGGAGAGTGCCGCAAAGGGTGCAAACTGGGCGGCACGCTGCTCTGGCGACATAGGCGAATACTTTGCCAAAACCGGTCGCTTCAGATGAATAATCGCCAGATATTTTGTGTCCATCCTACTTTTTGTGTCCTCCTATCTGCTCGTTTCGCTCCCGGGCGGTAGCGCCGTCCAGAAAATCCGCTCCTTTCAGAATAGCGTTTTTGCCAAACTTGTCCTGTATGGATAGTACGGCACGCTGCCGTTTATTCTCTTTTTTCCGCGCCTCCTGCTGCTGTTGCTGCCCGAGCTGCAGATCAAAAAGACTGATCTGTGTAGGCTTTTCACACGCTTCGATTCGACTTTCCGGTATGACATGGGCAGCCGTCACATTGATGCGACGGATATAAAACATCTCTTCCACCTGCTGCCGGTACCGCTGCAGCAGCTTTTCGCAGATTTCTTTTTCCGAACAGGTAAACCCGTTCAGCTGCACACTGAGATGCAGGGGCTTGGGCACCCGCCGCCCGTATCCGTCCTCCGTGATGCTGCCACCGCACATCCGGGCAATATCCGGGTTTTTCAGGGTATCCCGGTCGTACCCGATATCCAGCACGATCCGGTCGGTCACCAGGCACCTGCGCAGCAGGCTCGCCGCCAGCTCCTGACACATCTCACGAATCACCACCGTCGCCCGTTCGACCGTGTACGGCTCGTGCAGCACCTGACCGCTGCTTATGCTATTAGCGGAGGGCCTGTACGCCTTAATTTGGGCCATGGTGCAAGGTTCAACACCCCAGGCGTGGTCGATCAACAGCTCGGCATTGATACCAAACATTTGGTACAGATAATCCGGGTTTTGTACCGAGCAAAGGGCAATATCTCCCATGGTATAAATCCCCATGACCTGCAGCTTTTTGGCGTACCCCGGACCGACCCGCCAGAAATCTGTCAGCGGCCGATGCTCCCATAGCAGATACCGGTAGGATTCCTCGTCCAGGGTGACGATACGCACGCCGTTTTCATCTGGCAGAATATGCTTTGCCACAATATCCATGGCGACCTTGCATAGGTACAAATTGCTGCCGATTCCCGCTGTCGCGGTGATACCGGTGGTATGCAGCACATCCAGTATCATTCCCATGGCAAGCTCCCTTGCCGTTGCCTTGTAAAGGCCAAGATACCCGGTCACATCCATAAACACCTCGTCGATGGAATAGACATGAATATCCTCCGGCGAAAGGTATTTCAGGTAGATATCATATATTTTGGCGCTGACCGTGACATATTTGCCCATCTGAGGGGTAGCCACAAGATAATCCAGCTCTAAGCCGGGATCTGCTTTCAGCGCAGCGAGGCTGGTGGTCTTACCGGTGAAAGTGTAGCCGGGCGCGTCCAGGCGACGACAGGCGTTGATCTGCCGCACTTTTTGCACCACCTCAAACAACCGGGGGCGGCCCGGCACCCCAAGGCTTTTTAGCGCCGGGGAGACTGCCAGACAGATAGTTTTTTCGGTACGGCTGATATCCGCCACCGCCAAAAAAGTATCCAGCGGGTCCAGCCCCCGCTGTACACACTCCACCGAGGCGTAGTAGCTTTTTAAATCGATTGCGACATAGGTGCGCCCGGAGAGATCCTTTTCCCCGTGCAGCACCGCCTTTTCACTCAAATTCATCACCCTGCCCCGAAATGAAATACGTATCCCTGTTACCCTCTTAAAAACAACGAATGGTTGTTTTTAAGTATACCAAGCCGCTTTGTAAATGTCAATTATCCTCACATGTGTTTTCCCGCTTATTTTGTGCCAATTTATTCCGGTTATCCCTTTACAAAAAAACGCCCGCCGCAGCTTAACGCCGCGGCGATCATACACCGGAAGGTGTGCTTTTCCTCTGTGCCGGGTCCTGGTGTAAGCGACCGCCTTGCGCAGCGGTTTGCTGTGTGGTATAATGCAAAAAACGGACGGCAGCCCGCTCAGCCTGCAGCCGGTATCCCCTTACGCTTGAAAAAAAGTAAATTGAAAATAAGGAAAGGGAATTACTATGACCGAAACAGATAAGCTTCGCAAAAAGGACGCATCCTTCAGCATACGGTCCTTTATCACCGCGACTGCGGTGATCTTTATTCTGATGGTCTGTGCCTATGTGTTAAGCATTACGGTGCCGGGGGGCAGCTACGACCGAAGCCCGGTGACCGGCACCCTGGTCGAGGGCAGTTTTCATGCCGCTCAGGGCGGCATTCCCTTTTGGAAATGGTGTCTCTCGCCGTTTTTGGTACTGGGCGCATCCGGCAACGGAACCCTGATTGCCGTCATTGTCTTTCTGCTTGTGATCGGCGGCGTTTTTAACTGTCTGGGCGCAGGTGGGCTGATGACCTATATGCTGGATAAAATCACCTATCGGTACGGCAAAAGACGGTATACCTTGATGGCGGTCATCATCTTCTTTTTTATGGCGATGGGCGCGATGATCGGCTCTTTTGAGGAGTGCGTTCCGATGGTGCCGCTGGTAGTCAGTTTGGCGTGCCTGTTGGGCTGGGATTCTTTGACCGGCATGGGGATGAGCCTTCTATCGGTTGGCTGCGGCTTTGCCTCCGGTGTGTGTAACTCCTTTACAGTCGGGGTTGCCCAAACCCTTGCCGGACTGCCGATGTTTTCGGGCATCTGGCTGCGGCTGGTCAGCTTTGTGCTGATCTACCTGCTGCTGGTCGGCTTTGTTATGCTGCACGCCAGGCGCATTGAGCAGCCCATTGCCGACCGGGCCCTTACCGATTTCTGCCGCAATGACCAGCTTGACAGGGGTCTGACCACCTTTGTTGCCGCAATCGGCACCGGTATTGTGCTGGTGCTTTGCTCCGGTTTTTTGACTTTTTTACAGGATTACACTATGATCATCATCGCCCTGGCGTTTTTGATCGGCGGTCTTGCTGCCAGCGTTCTCTCCGGCATGAAAGGCAGGACCCTATGCAAAACCTTCGGCACCGGTGTGGCGGGTATTCTGCCCGCAGTCGCCATGATTCTGATGGCCTCCTCCATCAAATACACCTTGGAAACTGCCAATGTTCTGGACACGGTTTTACATAGCGCCGTATCGGTGGCCACCGCTTTGCCCAAATGGGCCGTGATCCTGTTTATCTACCTGATTGTGCTGGGCATGAACTTTTTCATCGGCTCCGGCAGCGCAAAGGCTTTTATGCTGATCCCGCTGATCGTCCCGTTGGCGCGACAGTTCGGCATCTCCTCTCAGCTATGCATCGTCGCCTTTGCCTTTGGCGACGGTTTTTCCAACACCTTTTACCCCACCAACGCTGCTCTGTTAATCAGCCTAGGGCTTGCCGGGGTCAGCTACGGAAAGTGGTTCCGCTACAGCTGGAAATTCCAGGGGCTGAATCTGATCATGACAGCCCTGATTCTGCTGTTGGGGTTGGCAGTGGGCTACTGAGCCTCCGCCTATCCGGGGTGTTTTGCCTTCTGCGCTTACCCGGTTTTCCGTTTTCAAGAAAATCAGCCGAAAAGGAGTGGTCATCATGAAAAAACAGCTGTCACACTGGACGCTGACCCACACAAAAGACCTGACCCTGCCGTTTACCGACCCGGTGTCCGCCACCGTCCCCTGTGAAATTCAGCTTGCCTATGCCGCAGCAAAAGCGTATGCCCCCTACACCTACGGGCTGAATTTTCGTCAGTTCGACTGGATGGAGCAGGAGTATTTCCGGTACGAAACCGTCCTGGATTTTACCGCGGCCGACGGACAGCGCGTCTATCTGACCCTGGAATCGGTAGACTACCGCTACACGGTCATGCTGGGCGGCAGCCCGGTGGCAGAGGATGAGGGCATTTTTACCCCGGTTCGGCTGGATGTCACCGCCTATGCGGGCAAACCCACCCTGCTGCAGGTCATTTTGCATCCGGTACCCTGCCACCCCGGGGAGAAACCCGGCCGCAGTCAGGCGCGGTACTGCTGTAAGCCTCCCTCATCCTACGGGTGGGACTGGCACCCCCGGCTGATCCCCCGGGGCATTCTCGGTCCGGTCACCCTGGATATTGTGTCCCCCGGTGACCCGCTGAGTACGGAGGTTTGTTACACCCTGAGCGAGGATCTTGCCTGTGCTTTGATTTGCTTCGAGGCAGAAATATGCCCCACGGAAAAGACTCAGTACATCCTTTTCCTAACCGACCCGGAGGGCAAGACTGTCCTGAGCAACTGTTTTGAAACAGGGGGTGACGCCTTATCCCGGCAGCTGAGCCTGCCCCGCCCCAGACTGTGGTACCCACGCAGCTATGGCGACCAACCCATATACATCTTGACCCTGCAAAACTGCGCCACCGGAATAGCTTTAAGCCGCAAAATTGGCTTTCGCAGGTGCAAGCTGGTGCGCAACACCGATGATATTGCCCGTTTTGAGGCAAATTTCCCCAAGACAAGCCTGCCTGCCCCCGCCACAGTGGAAATCAACGGCGTCACCGTATTTGCCAAGGGCAGCAACTGGGTCAATGCCGAAATTTTCCCCACCTTGATCACCGATGACCGGCTTACCGAGCTGCTACAGCTTGCCTACGACGCCAATATGAATATGCTGCGGCTATGGGGCGGCCAATATATCAACAGAGAGTATTTTTACGATCTTTGTGACCATTTTGGAATTATGGTCTGGCAGGAATTTATGCTTTCTTGCAACAATTACCCGGACGACGCCCGATATCTTTCCGTTTTGGAAAAGGAGGCATTTGGCATCATC
Source organism: Faecalibacterium sp. UBA1762 (assembly GCA_002314755.1). Classification (GTDB taxonomy): domain Bacteria; phylum Bacillota; class Clostridia; order Oscillospirales; family Ruminococcaceae; genus UBA1762. The sequence continues at coordinate 16,611 of DCHC01000016.1, forward strand.
CGGCGACTGCGCACCCACCCCTGCCTGACCCTGTGGGCGGGCGGCAACGAGCTATTTAACTCCTGGTCGGGCATGACCAGCCAATCCCACGCGCTGCGCTTATTGGATAAGCTGTGCTATGAGCTGGACCGGGATACTCCCTTTAACATGACCAGCCCGGTACAGGGCATGGCCCACGGCAGTTATGTAAAAACCTACCCCACCGAAGACGGCGGCACCGAGGAATTTTTGCAGGTGCTAAAGCGTACAGATTACAACACCTATACCGAGTTTGGCTGCAACGGCGGAGCGGAGCCTGCCTATATCAAGCAGTTCATCATGTCGGAAAAAGATTATGAGGACTGCCGACCGGAAAATGAGGTCTGGCGGGAACACCACGCCTTTGGGGCATGGGGGGACGGCCGCTGGCTGGGCACCGATGAGATTGCCTTTTATTTCGGTGGCTGGCAAAACACGGATGATTTGATGGAAAAGACCCTGTATCTGCAGGCCATGACCTACCAGACCATGTTTGAAGAGATGCGCCGCCACTGGCCCCGTTGCTCCATGGCTATCAACTGGGATTTTAACGAACCCTGGCCCTGCGCCGCAGGCAACAGCCTGGTCAACTGGCCCTCCCGGCCCAAGGAGGCACTGTCGGTTGTCGGCAGGGCACTGCGGCCTACCCTGGTCTCCCTTTGCTGCGACAAAAACCGTTGGCTGACCGGGGAAACGGTGAACGGCAGCGTCTGGGTGCTGAACGATGCCCCCACCGCCACCAACCCGCTGACGGTACAGGTTGTGCTGCGGACAAACGGGGTGGAAACGCCCCTTGCGGAATGTGCCGTGCCCGGCTGCAAAGCCAGACAAAATGCCCCCGGCAGCGGTTTTCAACTGCCCGTTACCGCCGATTTACCCGAGCGGTTTTGGATTTTGCTACGCTGTGCCGACCACCCGGAATGGGACAGCGGCTACCGTTTTGTACACAGGAAATGAATTCTTGTGAACCAGGCGGCACAAAAAGCATCTCTTTCTTACGGACTTTATCCACACAAAAAGGGGGACATCCGCTTTTCGGTGTTCCCCTTTTTTGCACCGCTTTAACAAAACGGTTATTTTAATTTTTGCTGACGCTGCCAAATACTCATCACCAGGCTGTGGGGCAACAGCTTTACGCCCAATACCTGCAGCTTTGCCATAGCACCGGGGATACAGTAATCTCGCCCGGTTTTTTCCAGCTTGTTCCATGCGTACTGCACCACAAATTCCGCGGTATACATTGCTGCGTATTTTTTTACCACCGGGTCGGAACCATCCCGGATCGCCCGGTCAAAAAAGCCGGTCTTTGTCCAAAACGGACAGACTGCAAACACCCGGATTTTACGGGATTTCAACTCCCGGTTCAACGCACGGGAAAAGGACAGCACATAAGCCTTGGTCGCCCCGTAGATGTTGATACAGGGAATCGGCTGGAAAGCCGCCACCGAGGCGATATTGATAATTTCCGACCCGGCATCCAGATAGGGCAAACACAGCAGGGTAAGCACTGTCAGTGCCCGGCAGTTTAGGTCCAGCATCCCCATGCTGTCGGCATAGCCGGTGGTTTCGACCCGGTCAAAAATACCGTATCCCGCCCCATTGATCAGCAGTTTCACCCGCGGCTGCTCCTGCTGCAATAGCTGCTGCAGCCGGGGCGCCGCTTCTGGGCTTGTCAGATCCAGTGCAATCGGACGCACCGGAAAGGGTATCTTCTCCTGCAAGGCGGCAAGCTTATCCCCGCTGCGGGCAATGACCCACACCTCATCGTAGCTTGCGTGGTTTTTCAGCGTCAGTGCAAACCGTCTGCCCATACCGCTGGAAGCGCCTGTGACAATTGCGATATTTTTCATAACGATCCTTTCACCGGATTTACGGGTTTACTTTTTATAAATGCGGAAGGAATCCAGATGCAGCTCGGCTCCTTCGCCCTCTACACAAAAGGTCAGTGTGTGCTCCGAGCCGGTCAGGTCAAGGGGCAGGGTATGCACACCGTAGCAAAAATCAAACACATCCGGCTGCAGGGTACAGCTGCCTATGCAGCGGCCGTTTTCCGCCAGAATGCGCAGGGTACAAGAGGCCTTTTGTACATTGCACAGCAGGGCGATACGGGGGTTTTCCGGCATGTTCTCCAGATGGGGAAAAACCGCATACTCACCGTTGTTCATCACCGCTTCAAAGCCGCCGTTGGGGCCCTGCTTTACCAGATACCGGGGCGCTTTCATATACCAGGCCGCCGAAATACGGTTCCATCCGGCGTCATAATGGCCCACGCCATGCTCCGAAATTAGCGAGGGCGCCGGCGCCATATCACCGTTATCAAAATACTGCACATAGTTCAACCCTGTTGCGCGAAAGGTACCGGTGAGGTCATAGACGGTAAAAGCGTTGAACCACTGGTTGTTCCAGCAGATAAAGGAGCCGTGATCCTTGGATGCACCGATATTGCCCCGGTAGGTATACGGGCCGTAGACACTGTCGGATACCGCGTAGTGGCTTGCCCAGGAAAGATAGTATTTGCCGTTAAATTTATGCAGCGCTGCCTTGTCATCTGCCCGGTGGTTCAGTTCAATACGCCGAGGGGGCTCTGCCAGGTGGGTCATATCCTCGGCAAGACGGGCGATATAGTAACCGCACCGCTGCCCGTACGCCCACGCCGGGCCGCCGAACACGATATAGGGGGTGTGATCCCCATCATCATCGATCAGGATATGCGGGTCATATTCCATAGTCGGGGTCGAGCCTTGGGGAATGAGCGGTGCGCACAGCACATCCTTAAAGGGACCCGCCGGGGCATTCCCCACCGCCACGCCGGTGCTGCAGTTGCCGTTGGAAAAATAGTAATAGTATTTTCCGTTTCGCTCGGCGGCATCAGTTGCCCAGCATTGATCAGAGGGGCCCATAAAGGTATCCTCCGGACGGGGGCTGGCGACGTGCTGCCAGGTGACGGCGTCCGTGCTTTTCCAGATCTGCCAGTCCCGCATACTGAATGCAGCGGAATCCGGGTTGCTGTCATGACTGCAGTACAGATACAACTCCCCGTCAAACACCCGCAGATGGGGGTCACAAACACCGCGACCCGGGATAATGGGGTTTTTATCCGCTTTTACTGTTTCCATTCCGTTTTTTCCTGTCTTTCTATTTTACTTTTCGTTGACCGCGCAAAACGGTTTATTATTCAGTATAGCATCCCGACTGTCGGGTCGCAAGTATTTTTGTGGGAGGAGACCAGCTTTCTGTACCTTTTCACCCCTTGCAAAAACAGGCTTTGTCCGATAAAATAGGATAACAGACAGAAAGCTTTCGCGGAGAGCTTTGGACCTGATAAGATGAGAGAAAGCAGTACCGTCCTGCTTCACAGGATGAACCATTTCAGGAAAGGAACAGTCATAAATATGATCTACAAGCCGCAAACCGGAAAAATGAAGGATGACTGCCTGTTTTACTTTGACGGCACCTACTACCTTTTTTCCATGTACAGCAAAACCTGCAGCTACGAAAACGATGTCAACCGCTATCACCATGTCTGGCTGGCAACCTCCCGGGACGGGATACATTTTACTGATGTGGGTTGTGTTGTAGAGGATTTCCCCTACGAGGTCTACGCCATGAAGGTACACCGGGGTTCCGACGCCTTTTATATGAATTTCGGCAGCTTCAATGCCAAGGGCACCCAGTGTGTTTTGGAAATCTACCGCTCCGCAGATCTTTACCACTGGCAGCACTGCCCTGAGCTGCGTATTTCCACGCCGGAGGATGAGGGCGTACGGTTAGACTGTATGAACGTCATTCGGGAGGGAACCCGTTATTATGGCTATGCCACCGGCAACTACAATTTTTTCACCTCGCAAAACGGTAAAGACTGGCAGTTTGCCAGGGGCGAAATTGACCCTGCCCCCTATGCACCCTCCACAGTACAGTATATGGAAGTAGCCGATTGCGTCCGTATGCCCGGGGGGTATTATATGCTGGCAGGCATTTTCGGGCATATGGGCTTGCGGGGGTACGGCGTTTTTGTCTACCGTTCCGACGGTCCTGCCGGTCCCTTTGTCCCCGTGGCGGAGGGCTACCGCCTGTGCGGAAACTCTCTGCGGTGGGTTTCCATGTGGCAGCGCTGCTTTGAAAAGGACGGCGAAATGCTGACCTGCAACTATATGTACGACGGGTACACCTACGAAAAAGGCAGAAGCTTTCTGCCGCCTATCAAAAAGCTGCACGAGCAAAACGGCAGCCTGTATCTGGGCTGGTGGGACGGCAACGACCTTCTGTTTGCCGGAAAAGCCCTGACCGCACATGACCTTGCGGTTTCCAACGTATACCCCACCATTTTAGACCCGGAGCCCACGGAATACCGCACCGTCTGCAGCCAGCTGCCGCTGCCCGCAAAGGCCGCCATCCGCTTTGATTTTACTCTATCCGACCGGGACGGCTTTTTGTGTATTCCCGCGGCGGGCATCTTTTTACAGGAGACGGAAGATACCGGGACTGCCATTGTTTTTGACGGCTACGGCAAATGCGAAATTCTCTACCTGCAGGAGGGCAAGGCCGTTCTGCATGAGGATGTCATTGCCAAGGGCTGCGCCGCCTTTTATCTGCCCACACCGGGGCAAACCTATCATGCAAAGCTACTAATGAACAACGGGTTGTTTGAGCTGTACCTGAACGACCGGTATGTACAGACCTTTAATAACGCCCATTACCCCGGCGATACCGCCACGGCCTTTTGCAGGCTGGGGGCCGTTGCCCTGCGGGGTGGGTGCCGCATGGAAAATATCACCGTCACCCCCTTTGATGTGTAAAAAAAGAACGGCTGACCGAATTACGGTCAGACCGTTCTTTTTTCATATCGGGTTAAAAGCTGTTCGACCGGCAGCCTTTTTACCGGTTTTCCTGTTCAATCAGCTCCTGCAGGGTCTGTTTTGCAAAAGCACAATACGCTGCCCATTCCGCCGGGTTGATAAACGCATCCTTTTGACCTGCGCACAGCCTTTGGTATTTGCCGGGGGTATCGTTGTGCTGCATGTGATTGCCCAGAAAGATATCCACCGGCTGCCCGGCAATACGGTCCATAGCGTCCGTAAACTGACCGCGGCAATCGTACGAAAGGCCGTAGCTATCCAAAAACTGTCGGCACATGGTATTGATGCCGGTCCCTCCGCACAGGCCGCAGCGGCAGCTTTGCTCCCCGTCGGTGGCATTAAAGAAATAGCTCATGGCGCCGGGGGTGTGACCGGGCGTTGCCATACACCGTACCGTGGTGTTGCCCAATGTCAGAGTATCACCGTCCTGCAGCAGAATATCCGGCTGAAAGGTCTCGGTAAAGGTCATGCCCAGCTCTTTGGCATAGCTTAAATCCAGCTGCCCATTTGCATAGGCTTCATCCGGCTTACCGATGACGGTTTTGGCTCCGGTCAGCTGCTGCAATGCCTTTGTGGCACCGAAATGGTCTATATGACCGTGAGTGTGCAGGATATATCTGATATCATCCGGGTTTAACCCCAGCTTTTGCAGATTGTACAGTACCAGATACAGTGACTGCTGATAGCCGGTATCAAACAGCAGCAGACCGTCACCGGTATCTACCACATGGGTAGAGGCCGGTACGGTACCCACAAAATAAAGGTTGCCGAAAATGCGAAAGCCGGGGAAGGCACCGGTCCATGGCTCAGTCATCATAAAACGCCTATCCTGCCGTTATATCAGACAAAAAACGACTGTAAAAATTCTGTCATGCCCCCGTCATATTCCGCCAGGGCAAGATATTCCCGCCCGTACTGGTTACCCCAGGAATACAGGATCACCGTTTTGCCCCGATACTCGCACAGGTCCAGATCGCTATTGTTGCAGTTGACTGCCGTGGCAATCTCCTGCTGCTGGGCAGGGGTAAAATGACCCGGGTCGTACAGCTTTTTATCCTCGTCGTCAAACCACATAACCGGGTTGGTCACCCCCAGCTCATAATCGGCAAAATCGCGGGTGCGGGCAATATACGGCACGCACCGGTGATGGGGTGCGATTTCCAGACAGATGATGTAGTAATACCCCTGTGCATACCGGATGACCGGGCAGGCGGTGTAGCGTTCTCTGCTGTAACAGCAGGTTTCCGTCGGCAGCAGCTGCCAGTGGATCAAATCCTCTGACCGGGCAAAAATGCAGGTGTACGGCACCCCGACCACCGGGTTGTCTCCGCCGATCTCTATGGCCATATGGTAGCCGTCCGGTCCCTTGCAGACAGAGGTATTGAACAGCGCAATATCCTGCGGAAAGGTCAAAGCGGTGGACATCTCCCAGTGGACCAGGTCGGTGGAAACAAAGGTGTGCAGCACCTGACCGCCGCCTTCGCCCTCTACCCCGTGGACATACATAGTGTCGCCCTCTGCCCAGCAGCAGCCGAAGGCGTGATCCATGGCAAAATCCGGGGTAGCCTCACCGGTTTCCATATTGACAAAATGATAGCAGCCCAGAGGACGGTCCTTGCTGTGGTATTCGCCCCAGGCACGGTTGCGCACCCATTCAAACCGGTACAGACTGCCCTTCCACACCACCGGGGTGGTCTCCACCACACCGATTTCCAGCGTCCCCATCTTTTGCAGCCTCTTTCTTGTTGGGATGTGCGCGGTTTTCAGCGTGTCGTGAAAATCCTCAAACATTTCTTTGCTCCTCTCTTTAGGCAGGTTGATTAGTCAAAATAGTAGGGCTTGCCGGTCCTGGCGGATTCGTAGATCCCCTCCAAAATGCGGGTAACCACAAAGGCCTGCTCCGGCTTGGTAATGGGGGCTGCGCCGCCGCGCACCGCCTCGATCCACAGCCGTTCTTCCCTGTCAGCGGGAGATTCGCCCCCCTCTCCGTCAAAGAAGGCTGCCCCGCCGGCCTCGAAATTGGGCTTTTCCACATACTGACGGTTGTGCTTAATGCCGTTGATTCGCAGACCGTCCATCATGTCGCCGCCCGCCTTGGTACCGCATACCGTGGTAATCGCCTCACGGGGGTCAAGATAGTTCAGTGCCCAGGAGGATTCCAGCACCACCGTCGCACCGTTTTCCATCACCACAAAGCCGAAGGCGCTGTCCTCCACCGTAAACTTTTCGGGGTCCCACGGGCCCCAGGCGTTGCCCTGCTCGGTATCGTTATTCAGCTTGTGGTAGGTGGTGCCCACGCAGTACTTGGGCTTATAGTTATTCATCATCCACAGGGTCAGATCCAGCGCATGGGTGCCGATATCGATCAGCGGGCCGCCGCCCTGCTCCTCTTTGTTTAAAAACACACCCCAGGTGGGCACCGCCCGGCGGCGCAGTGCGGTGGCCTTGGCATAGTAGATATCGCCGAACACACCGTCCTCCGCCTCCTGCTTCATATACATTGCGTCATCCCGAAAACGGCTTTGATAGCCGATGCTCAGTAGCTTGCCGCTGCGCTTCTGGGCATCCAGCATCTTCTGCGCCTCGGCGGAATTGATGGCCATAGGCTTTTCGCACATGACATGCTTGCCTGCATCCAGCGCATCCACCGTAATAAAGCTATGGGCGCGGTTGGGGGTCAAAACATGTACCACATCGATCTCCGGGTCGGCCAGTAGCTCTTTGTAATCAGTATACACCTTGGCCTCCGGGGTGCCGAACTCGGCAGCCGCCTTTTCGGCACGCTCCCGGACGATATCGCAAAAAGCCACCATCTGACAGTCCTTTACCTTTTTCAGCGAGGGCATATGCTTGCCGTTGGCAATGCCGCCGCAACCGATAATTCCCACTTTCACCATTCCGTCTTTCATAGCTTCTCCTTTTCCGCGAAGAGTCTTCGCACTGTTTTTCCTGCTTTGCGTTTTGCAAAGCTGCCTACCTGCAAAGCATACCACAGCACTCCAAAATATACAATCCGTTTTGCAGCAAATTTGTGCACATCCTGCAGAAATCCTTTGAAAAGCCACCGGACTGTGTTATAATTGGGACGAAAACACCGTCCGACGCGCTGCACCGCAGCGCGGGTCTGGGTGCGGAATTCGGAAGAAGAAAGGAATAAACGACCATGGAACACAAGCCTCTTAACCGCCATGCGCTGGGCAACCCCCACCGCCTGTGGAAACAAAACAATTTTGTCCTGTCCACCTTTTCCGTCAACTGCAGCAACATGCGGGACGGCCTGGAAAACCTGGCAGACGCCGGCTTTAATATGGTCGAGCTGGGCTGGGTCTCCCATGAACACGCCGAAGAGGCGCTGCAGCTTTGTGAAGAGCTGGATTTAAAGCTGCTGTATCAGGATTTTACTCTGTTTGGCGGTATGCAGGAGCATCATATTGAACGCCACTCCTCCCCGGCGGAGATTCGCGCCGTGGTCGACCATGTGCGGCCCTATAAAACCTGCGCCGGTTTTTACGCCTGGGATGAGCCCTACCGCCCGGAGGAGACCGCCGAGACCCGCCGCCTGCTGGATCTGTTCCAGGCAGAATCCCCCGAACGGATGCCTTTTTCGGTGGCTATCCCCAGCTATAACCTGCTGTACCGCTGGGATAACGGTCTGTTCCAGGATTATCTGACCCGCTTTTGTGACCAGGTGGATCCCCCGGTGCTATCTTTGGATTACTACCCCTTTGGCATGGCGGATGTCTACACCGACGAAAAGCAGCTGGATGATTCGCTGATGTGGTGTGACCTTGGCCTGATGCGTGCACTCTGCGCCCGGCGGAAGCTGCCCCTATGGTTCTACTACCAGGGTGTCAACCTCTACAAATACAGCCATTTCGAGTTCCCCATGGTGCGGGTCAGCATGTATGCCGCCGCGATGTACGGCGCCAAGGGTCTGCAGCAGTACACTGCAGTGGGCTCCGTCATTGACAAGGACGGACAAAAGGATCTTTTCTTTGATGACCAGAAGCAGATTCATCGGGAGTTTGCCAAGCTGGGGAACACCCTGATGGCGCTGCATAGCGAATATGTTTTTCACTCGGACGATCTGCTGCCCGGCTGCCCGTATTTGGACGGACTGTCAGATGTTTTAAGCTGCAGTAAGGTTTTGACCGGCAAGCTGGAGCCCCGTGTCTCGGTGGGTGAGCTGGCCGATGATTACGGAAACACCTATCTTTTGCCGCTGAACCGGGATATCACCCTGGACCGCACCGTCACCCTGCAGCTGCAAAAGCCCATGCGGATATATCTGGTCAGCAAGGAGACCGGTCGCCAGCAGCTGCTGTGCGAAGCGACCGAAAACCTTGCACTGGAGCTGACAAAGGGTGATGGCGCGCTGCTGCGGGTACAGGACGCTGCCGAGCAGCCCTTTACCCTGGAGTACCGTCTGGAAAAATAGCTCCCGGCAGCTTTTGCTCTTTTTGTCTTTCCGCAAACCGAAGCCGGTTTCCCTCTTTTCAGGGAGATCGGCTTGGTGTTGCAACACTTTTTTCAGTAAAGGACTTTTTCTTATGTGGTTTATTTTCGCATTGCTTTCCGCTGTTTTTGCAGCGCTTACCTCAATTTTGGCAAAGGTCGGCATTGACGGGGTCAACAGCAATCTGGCCACCGCCGTCAAGACGGTGGTGGTTTTGGCCATGGCCTGGGGGATGGTCTTTCTCACCGGAACCCAAAACGGCATAACGGATATCAGCAAAAAAAGCTGGCTGTTTTTAATTTTATCCGGCCTTGCCACCGGCGCCTCCTGGCTATGCTACTACCGGGCGCTGCAAATCGGCGAAGCATCCAAGGTGGTGCCTGTGGATAAGCTGAGCGTCGTGATTACCCTGGTTCTAGCCTTTACATTTCTCCACGAAAAGTTCTCGCCCAAATCGGTCATCGGCTGTGTTCTGATCGCGGCAGGCACGCTGGTGATGGTGCTTTAATCTTTTTGAAACACGGAGAAGGGAGACCGAGGATGGACAAAAATTGGACCGAGCTTTATAACGCTGCCAGGGCGGTGCTGCACGACCGGAAGATCTCCTCTGAGATATCTGCCGGCGGGGTCGCTGCTGCGGTGCAATCCGGCTCCGGCAAAATATATGTGGGGGTCTGCGTGGATACCGCCTGTACCCTTGGCATCTGTGCTGAGCGCAATGCCATGTTCAACATGATCACCAACGGCGAAAATGAGGTCAAACGGGTGGTTGCGGTCATGGGCAACGGCAGGGCAGGTGCCCCCTGCGGCGCCTGCCGGGAATTTATGGTACAGCTGATGCCGGAGCATTACCGGGAGATTGAGATCCTGTTGGATTATGAAGACGAAAAAATCGTCCGGCTGGAGGATCTGACCCCCCACTGGTGGATCTGACTGTACCCCTGTTGCAACTGCCGCAGGGTCGTTAAGCTATCCCCCACCTGCGGTTGTAAAGCTGTCGGCTGCGTATACAAAAGGACGACATTCCCTTTTTGCCGGGCATGCCGTCCGCTTTTTTTCTATCCTGTTTTTCTCCCTGCTTATTTCCAGTCCACCGTGCCCACATTCTGCATCTCGCAGTTCAGCTGATCCATTGCGGTGATCCGCTTGCCGTTAACAAACAGCCCGTCCACCGTGATATCCGTGATGGGGGCGGTGTCGGATTCCGAAATAAAATGCACCGTGGGCATGGGCAGCCCCTCGTCCAACTGCACCTGAATGTTCCGGTAGGTGATGGCATGGCACTGACCGTAATTTGCATCACGCTCATCCGCAATGGTAATATAATCATACCCCTGCGCAAATTTAGAGTTGCGAATGCGCAGCAAATGCGCCATATGCCCCGGCTGCCCCTCGTAGATGTCCTCCGGGCTTGCCTGCAGCTTATTTGTCATACTGTCGGCGTTATACTCCACCCGGATATCCCGGTACAGAATATCGTGGATATCCGCATAGTTGCCGTTGGATATCGCCAATGCGCCGGTGTCGTTGTGGATCAGATCGCAATCAATAAATGAGATATTGCAATATTCGATGGCAGAGGTTTCCAGGCCAAGCTCCAGCGTTTTACCCCAGCCGCACCACAGCACGCAATGTTCTACCCGGATATCCCGGCAGGCAGTGTGGTTGTAGATGGCCTTGACCACAATGGTATCGTCAAAGCTGCGGACAAAGCAGTTTTGCAGCAACACCCGGGAGGTGTTGGTCAAATCGATTCCATCGGTGTTGTACCGCCACTGACCCACAATTTTGATCCCGTCGATCACCACATCCTCGCTGTCATACAGAGCCAACACCCAGTTGGCACTGTTTTGCAGTACAACCCCTTCGATCCGCAGCTTACGCATATTGTACATGCGCAGGTTTCCCTTGCTGTGTCCCTCGTAGCAGGCCTCATCCAGCCGTTCCTCGCCGCTGTCATCCAGCACACCGCCGCCGAAAATATGTACATTTTCGGCGTCCCTGGCGTAGACGGCGGTAAAGACGATCGCCTCCGGATCCAGATACACGCTATCACCGCTGTGCAGGGTCAGTAGGGTGGGAAAATGCACGCCCGGACCGAAATAAAAGGTGGCGTTTTCCTTTTCCGGCCAGGTCTGGGGCGTGTCAAAAAAGATATGCAGCGCGTTGTGCTCTCCGTTTGGCTCCAGCACATAGCTGCCGTTTTGGGTCAGGGTAAAGGTCAGGGTATCCCCCTGCTGTACCGGCTGCACCTGCTTGGAAAGCGGACGCAAGACGGCCTTTTGGATGGGTAGCAGGCATTTGACGGTCACGGTGACCGCCTCGTCGCCGTAAATGCGGATCCAGCCCGCCTCCTCCGTTTGGTTAACGGAACGCTGATAGCCCGGCCACACCTGATTAAAGGGTACAGCGGAAACCCGGCAGCTGTGTACATCGCAGGGCTGCCCATTTACCGTGACGGTGTACAGGGGGCAGCAGTAGCTCAAGCCCAACCGCGGATCCGGATGGGCAGGTACCTTAGGCAAATAAATCATCTTGTTAACCCTTTCTTTTTCTGTTCTTTTTTACGCAGCGCAAGGTTGCCGTGCCGACTGTTATGTCGGCATTTTACGGCATACCGCCCGACTGCTTTTTTATTCGCACTCGCCGTAACCGGCCATGACATCCCGCTCAAATTCCAGCGCGGTGGGCGCCAGCGAGCCGCCCCCCGAGCGCAGGTTGGACATATATACCGCCACCGTATTTTTCAGCGGATCCACCCAGAAATGGGTGCCAAACGCGCCGCTCCAACCGTAGGAGCCGGGACTTCTGGGCTGCTCCGGTGCTTTTTGCTCCGGACATACCCGCATAGAAAGCCCCCAGCAGTTATACCGGTCCAGACCGGCAAAATGCTCCGGCAGCTGAGGGGTCGCCATCTGATTGACCGTCTCCGGCTTGAGAATGCGCCGGCCGTGATAGCTGCCGCCATTCAGGTACATCAGAGCAAAATGGCTGTAGTCCTCCAGGGTGGAGAACAGCCCTGCGCCGCCGCCGGGAAAGCCTGCCGGAAACCCAATGCAGCCGTTGTCCGCCGATAGCTTTTCCGGGTAAAGTATGCCGTTCCGGGCATCCACAAACGCCATCTCCCGCCCCTGTTGGGCCGGGGTCGGATCATAGGTGGTATCCGGCATATCCAGCGGGTCAAACAACTCCTTTTGAATAAACTCTTTATAGGGCATGTCCGCGCTCAGCTCCACCAGATGGGCAAGAATATCCCACCCTACGCTTGCGGAGTAAGACTGGCTTTGCCCGGGCTGAAAATCCAACAGGGAACGGGCGTATTTTACGCAGACGCTCTTTAGCGTATCTCCCTCCCGGGGGCAAATATCCTCCCATTGGGTTTCGACACTGACGCCGCTGCCGATTCCGCTAGAATGGGTCAGCAGCATACGCAGCGTAATCCGGCTTTCCGCCGGTCGGCTGGCGTAAATTTTGCCGTCCGGGGTGGTAAATGCCACCTCCATTTTTTCATAGGCGGGCAGCCATTTACAAATCGGCGCATCCAGCTGCAGCTTGCCCCGTTCTACCTGCAGCATGGTGGCGGCGCCGGTGACCGGCTTAGTCATAGATGCCAGCCGAAACAGCGTATCCCGTGTCATGGCGATTCCTTTTTCCGGATCCCGGCTGCCAAGACACACATCAACCGCCTGTCTGCCGTTCACCCAGACGCCGGCTACCATCCCTGCTATCCTTTTTTCGTCCAGTCTCAGTTGATTATGTGCCTCGATCCGCCGCCTTGCCAACGCTGCGTCAAACTGTTTCATCCCGATCTCTCTTTCCTTTTTCTGCAGGTACTCACCGCTTTTAAACGGTTCTCTCTGTTATGAAAAACTACCGGAGCAGGGTTGCTCCGGCAGACGGTTTTGGTATGTACCCTACAGCTTACTCACACTCACCGTAGCCTGCCATAACATCCCGTTCAAACTCAAATGCGGTTGGTGCGCCTGCACCGCCGCCGTCAGTCAGGTTGGACATGTATACACCGACGGTGTTCTTTGCACGGTCCACCCAGAAATGGGTACCGTAAGCACCGCTCCAACCAAAGGTTCCGGGGGTCAGGGGTTGATCCGGCGCCTTCTGCTCCGGGCAGACCCGCATGGAAAGACCCCAGTTGGTGTACCGCCACATGCCGGGGAAATGCTCCGGCAGCTGGGGGGTCGCCATCTGATCCACCGTCTCTTTTTTCAGCAACTCATAGCCGTTATAAGTACCGTTGTTCAGATACATCAAGGCAAAATGGCTGTAATCCTCCAGGGTGGAGAACAAACCTGCGCCGCCGCCGGGGAAGCCTGCCGCCGTCACATGGAACCCGTTGACGGCGGAAACCTGGATGGGTACCAGCTTACCGTCCCGGGCGTCCACAAAAGCCATCTCCCGTGCCTGCTGGGCAGGGGTCGGGTCATAGGTGGTATCCACCATATCCAACGGCTCAAAAATCTCTTTCCGGATAAAATCCTTGTAAGGCATATCCGCGCTCAGCTCTACCAGTGCAGCCAGGGTATCCATGCCCCAGCAGGCACTGTACAGCTGACTTTCGCCGGGCTGGAAATCCAGCAGGGACCGCGCATATCCGTTGACGGCACTTTGCAGGGACTGACCGTCCTTGGGTTTAAACTCGTTCCATTGGCTCACACTGCTGGCGCCGGTACCCAGCCCGCTGGAATGTGTCAGCAGCATACGGGGGGTAATCTGCTTATTGGCGGGACGGGTCGCCAGAATTTTGCCTTCGGGGGTGGAGTAAGCAACCTCCATTTTTTCAAAGGCGGGAATCCATTTGCTGATAGGGGTGTCCAGCTCCAGCTTACCGCGCTGCACCTGCAGCATGGTGGCTGCGCCGGTCACGGGCTTGGTCATGGATGCCATACGAAACAGGGTTTCCCTGCTTATCGCAATCCCTTTTTCCGGGTCACGGCTGCCCAGGCACACATCCACCGCCTGCTTGCCGTTTACCCATACGCCTGCCACCACACCTGCCAGAATCTTTTCATCCAGACGTTTTTGAATATGCTGTTCCATCCGCTGTTTTGTCAGCACTGCATCAAACTGCTTCATATTTTGTATCCTCTTTTTATTTTTGTGCAGGAATATCCTTCGGTAACCGACTGTGTCTACCCGATATTCCTGTCGTTTAAACGGTTATTTACCCTAAGCGGGTCAGGAAATTATTCCACCCGGGGCAGCTTGGCAATGACTCTGCGCACATACAGCAGCAACCAAACCACGCCCACCGCGCTGATAATGCTTAACAGCTGCTGCCCATACAGCGGGAAACCCAATAGAGTGTTCGCGTTTTTTTGTACCGCGGCAAGCACCCAGCCGCCCAGCAACGAACCGCTGAAACCCGCTATTCCGCCCATGGCGGCATACACACCCATGGCTCCCATCCGGTCGGATGCCGGAATATACTGAAAAACCACATTCAGCATACTGCTGTTGAGGGTTGCCTGGGAGACAGCGTAGATGACCACGTACAGCAGATAGGGGACTTTGCCCACGGCAGGGGTGCAAAACATCATACACAGATACGATGTCGCCGCGATGAGAAAACCCAGCTGCAGCGACATCGCAAACCCGTGACGGTCGGCATACCGCCCCAACGGCCGGGAAAAGGCGGCTCTGGCCAGACCTGCGCCGATGCTGCCCAGCGCGATAAAGGTCACCGTGCAGCCCATATCCCCCACCATAAATACATTGTAGTAGGCGTTGCTGAAGCAGGCAAAGAGGTTCCACACCGCCACCACGACCAGCAGCTTGCGGAAGGTCGGATTGCCTAAATTGGTCTTCAGCGTTGCCCGCAGGGTAGCGGTACGCTGCAGATCCTGCAGCATTTGGGGTGCGTCCCGGGTAAACAGCAGTGCCACCGTGTGCAAAAGCATCAGCGCAAAGATCAGACAGGCGCAGATCTTCAATCCGGTCTCGCTTTTGCCGATATCGGTAAAATGATCTATCACCCGACTTAATATGTAGTTGTACAGTATGCCGGTAACCAGAAAGGTCATCTCTTTACGGGCGGTAAAGCTGCCCCGCTGACCCGGATCCACAAAAGAGTTCAGCCAGCTGTATTTGGCAGTATTGACAATGGATGCCATGCTGGTCCCCAGCAGATAGATCACCGCGAACAGCACCACCTGTACGGTGACAGGCAGCCGTAAAAAGGGTAGCAGATACAAACAGGCATACAAGGACTGCTGCACACACTGAATACCCAATATTGTGTTGCGTATGCTGCGCCGCTTTGCCATAAAGCTGGCGGTATAGACCTCAATGGTACAGGAAAGATAGGCAATGGAGCTGATAATACCGGTCAGGGAATCTGACACACCCATCCGCTTGATCAGCAGGGTAAAGAACGCGCCGGATATGGTGATGCTGATAAAATACTCAAATGCCGCCTCAAACAGATAGGCCTTTCTTGTGGTTGTCCCTGGGTCTTTTTCCTGCAGGCTGGTTGATTTGTCATTTATAGCTACGGACACAGAAAACCTCCGACATTATTTGGACAGCTCAAAGAACGCCCAGTTAAAGGGAGCGATATCCTGCAGCGTAACCGTCTTACCCTGCAGCTCGCCGTCGGTATTGACAAAGCGGATGCTGCCCCACTGCTGCGCCAGATGTACCGTGGGGGCAAAGACACTGTCTACGCTGAAGTTCCACAAACCCACGGAAAGACCCTTTTCGTCCTTTTTCACGATGGTGTACAAATCGGGAGAGGCGTCCGCAACCGCGTCCAGCGGCGTGCTATTCAGCCAGCTCAGCTGCTCACGCAGCTGAGCCGCGCGTAGCCAACCGCGGAAAATACCGTGATCCACCCCGTGCTCATGGCCGCCAAAGGCGCGGAACGGGTAGATTAGGAACCGCTGTCCTGCGGCGTTCTGGTACCGTACCACACCGGGGGCGGTATGCTCATCCCCGCTTAACATGCCCAACCGGGTGGCAAAGCCGGTATGATCCCGCAGCAGAGTTAGCATCTCAGCGCCTTTTTTCAGGCTGTAGCTGACCCAGCGACCATTAAAGATATCCACATGCTCCTTTGCTGCCGGATACCATTCATCTGCGGGGTGATACTCCCCGACAATCTCCACGCCCACATCTATGCCGCGGCGGTTCAGAATCCGGACCGCGTCCGCATCCAGAATAGCGCCGTTTGCAAGCTCCTGCTGGGTAGCAAGCTCTGCGGCGTCCCCGAAGACAATGCAGGGAACGTCTCCGGCAGTATACTGGACCGGCAGGCTTTGATCGGTGACAAACCGCAGGCTGCCGGGGATGCACCTGGCCTCCCAATCCACGGGGTCGTGCGCAATCGCCACAGTGTGCATAGGCTCAAACACCCGGACACCGACCGCCTTCTTGCTGTCAAATAGCTCCTGTATTTTTTCGTACAGCGGCATATTGCGGATATGGCGGTCGTAATAGCCGGTCTCATACAGTGCGGAGGAACTGTAATCAAACATATATTTCAAAATGCCGTCAGAGGTACCGGCAGCCCGCATAGCGGTGTCAAAGCCCTCCAGATAGGCAGACGGGCAGGTCCAGCGGGGACGGGAATAGACGTCGCCCTCACAGAACAGCTCCACACCGGAGCCCTCCGCCCAGTTCTGCTGCATCCGCTCGTATTCGCAGATGGGCGCAAGCCGCATCTCATCCATAGCGCGGATATTGGCCCAGTACGGTGCGCCGATCAGGCGCAGCAGCGGCTTGGAAGCACCGGCAAAGGTCTTTGCCAAAGTCAAAGAATCAATGCCCTCTACATCCCAAGTGGAAAGGCAGGCGCAGTGGGTCATACGCACAGTGGGGTCAATCTGATCCAGTGCCTCACGCAGCCGAGCGGCGAAGGTGTTCAGGCTTTCGCCCTGCACCTTTAACCAGGCGGTGCGGATGGGATTGGGTCCGCCGGTGTGCAATGCTTTATCCACGGTATCCCGGTCAAAGGGGATGCCCATCTCTTTTTCCAGCAGAGCCTTATGCTTTTCGCAGCAACAGGCGGGCTTGCCTGTGCGATAACGCAGACGGAAATCGTCATCCAACAGGATAATACGGGCCCCCGCCTCGGCAAGACGCTGTACCCATTCCCCGCTCTGCTTCTGATAGCCTTCATTCAACGGGCAGTTACTATCGCCCATCAGGTTGCCGTCGATGTCGCGCATCAGGGTGATATCCGCTGACTCGTCTGTAGAGACCACTTCACCGTTTGCCAGCGTACCGCCGTGACCCAGCGGGCTGAACCATACACCCGGTTCAATACCGTTCTCGGTCAGAATAGCTGTATATTTTTTAAGTTTTTCCAGCTCCAGCTGCTTGTGCTGCTCCGAACAGGTGCTCATGCTGACGCACAGATAAATTCTGGCCACGCCGCCCTTTTTGCAGCGCTCCAGCAACTCAGGAAAATACTCTTCAAAATAAGGATTACCGATAATAATAGGTACAGATACCTTATACATTTTTCTTCTTTCCTTTCTTTTTTCAAAAACAAACCGAGAAAGAAACACCCGTGCTCCTTCCCGGTTTTTTGACATTTTAAAAGCCCCTTCGCTCAAACGCTGGGGCGGACAATATCGCGCCAATCCAGATCGCCCCGCTCCAAGCCGTGTATCAGCACCTCTGCGGTGGCAATGTTGGTTGCGACAGGGATATTGTGCACATCGCACAACCGCAGCAGGTTCATCTCGTTGGGCTCGTGGGGTTTGGCGGTAATCGGATCGCGGAAAAACAGCAGCAGATCAATTTCATCGCAGGCAATGCGAGAGGCAATCTGCTGATCGCCGCCGTGAGTACCGGAAAGAAAACGCTGCACCCTCAACCCGGTTGCGGCGCTGACCAGCTTACCGGTGGTATCGGTGGCAATCAACGAGTGCTGGCTTAAAATGCGGCAGTAGGCAATACAAAACTGCACCATCAGCTCTTTTTTGGTATCGTGTGCAATCAAGGCAATATTCATTGGTACAACATCCTTTCCGTTTTATGGTTATTTCCTTTTTTGGAGAGAAAAGCCTCTTGTAAAAAGTCAGCTGATTTCACAGCCACGCTGTCCGTCAGGTCATCACCAGCGGCAGCTCCTGCCCGGTCAGCCGCAGGGCGATCCGGTGAAAGATCTCCCAGTCGCGGCCGGTGGCAGGCAACGAACTGCCGTTTGCCCCGGCCAGGGCAATATCCACACTTTCGGGCACGACCCCAAGCAACCGAACCCCAACTTGATCAATGCACCAGTCCAGGTCTGGTATTCCCATCCGGGCAAGCCGCTCTGTCTGCAAGCGGTTGATCACCATGCGCTGGTTGGTTACACCCTTATCCCAAAGCAAATCGCTTACCACACGGGCATCCCGCACGCAAACCGGATCCGGCGTCACCACTAAAACTGCGGTGTCACATACACCGGCAGCGGCACAAAAGGGCGCCTCCAGCCCGGCGGCAGTATCAATAATAATCTGTTCAAAATGCGGCTTCATCCGATGACAAAAACATTCCAGCGCGTCCGGTCGTACCACACCGCCGCTGACCGGCGCGCTGATCACCGACAGGTTGGGATGCAGCGGACTTTTGACTACCGCTTTACTGCCGTCACATATGCCGGAAAGGACATCCTCAATATCGTACACCGTTTTGCCGTACACCCCGGATATGATATCCACACTGCGCAACGCACTATCCAGCTCCACCAAAAGGGTGAGCTTTCCCTGTGCTGCCAGCTGTGAGGCAAGATGAACTGCGACCGTGCTTTTCCCGGTTCCGCCCTTGCCAGAGGTTATCATCGTAATGCGGTTACTCATGCCGGCTTTGTCCTTTCATATACTTTCATTGTATCATAGTTGTTCACAAAAAAGCAATACCAATACTGTGCAAAATACGCGATATCAACAAAATGTTTTAGGCGGTAGGTACGGTCAGCCAAGCAGGGTATTTTCCTGTATCACCGCCAGAGAACCATCCTTACTGAAGTAATACGCGTCAAAAATATCCACAACCGCCTGGGTCAACCAGTAACTGTTGGCGCATTTTTCCACAACCACGGCAACCGCGATCTCCGGGTCCTCGGTGGGCCCGTAGGCCAGCAGCGTACTGTTGGTCACAGTTGCGCTCTGCTGCGGGGTGCCGGTCTTGGTGGCGATTCTATAGGGATAATTGCCCAAATAGGGGCTGGAGGAACCCAGGATCGAGGCGGCGACCATGCCCTCCTCCACCACTTCAAAAGCATTGTTCTTATCCTCCAGCTGACCCCATATCTCCACGGGGATCTCGGTGATCTGGCTGTAATCGGCATTGACGGTAGCTCCCACAAAGTGGGTCTTGTACCGAACGCCGTGATTTGCCAGCGCAGCGGTCCAAGTCGCGAGCTGTACCGGGGTCAGATAGGTGTCCAACTGGCCGATGGAGGCCTGCAGAATATCGCCCTCCTGCCAGCTTTCCACCTCCAAACCTGCGTCAATCTGCGCCTGCCGGGTCTCCGGACTGGAAAGGCTGCCCTCCGCCTCACCGATCTCCACGCCGGTCTTTACACCCAGACCCAGCGTGCTTGCGGTATTGACCAGGGCATGGGCGCCCACCCGACGGCCCACATCGTAAAAAAAGATGTTGCAGCTGGTCTGCAGGGCGTCTACCACATTGATAGGCGCATTGCCGTGGCCGTGCATCAGACAGCCGGGGGTATAGGTCGGGGCGTAATAGGTGTAGGTGCCACCGCAATAAACCGTGCTGCTGCGGTCTATTTCACCGGTCAGTAACCCTGTCAGGGCGGTACAGGTCTTAAAGGAGGAGCCCGGCCGGTAGGTGCCGTACAGTGCCCGGTTAAATAGCGGCCGTAGGCTGTCCTCCAGATAGTCGTAATAGCTGATAGAGTACAGGTTCAAATCATAGCTGGGATAGGTGGCACACGCCAGGATTCCGCCGGTTTTACAGTCAATGACCACTGCGGCGGCGCCCTCTGCCTCGCCCAATGCCTTTTGAGAGGCGCTGATACTTTGTGTAGCGTAACCCGAAATGGTCGCCACCAGCTTTTCCAGCGCGACATTTACCTGGCCCTGCAGATAGCTGTCCACCGTCAGTACCAGAGTATCCCCCGGGACCGGCTCCTGCACGGTGGTGCGGGACAGGATGCTGCCGTCAGAGGCGCGGACTATTTGCTCAGTTCCGTCCACGCCCCGAAGCTCCTCTTCAAATGCTTTTTCCAGACCACTTTTCCCGATGGTGTCATTCATGTTGTACTGGCCCTTCAGCTCCTCGTACTCCTCTTTGTATATCGGACCGATAGAACCCAGCACATGGGGCATCAGGCTGCCGTCCGCGTAATATCGGACAGATTCCTCCTCCACCTCAACACCCACCAGCTCGCGGGAGCGTTCCCGGATCGCCGTGACGGTCTTGATGGAGACATCCGTCGCCAGGGTAAACGGGGTGACTGTGGAATATTCCCGCAGCTCCATCTCATACCGGATGCCGCACAGAATTCTTTGCACGTCCGTATCGTACTTTTCCAGCTCATACCGGCGCACCATCTGATTCCAAACATTTTCCGCCGTCGCCACGGTAGAAAGCCCCAGCAGTGACTTCATCCTTTCCACCGCGTCGGTGTCTACCGCGCCGCTCTCCTCCCGGCTATCCTCACCCACAAAGCTCCATGGCTGACTGCGGGAAAGCGGCATGGTATCGCTCCAATTTTCGCCGGAGCTTTGCAGTATTTTTACCACCTCATAAAGGGTGTCGTTTAGCCGGTCGTCCGGCAGATACAGTCTGTTCAGACTGATATTGTAGCCGACCCGGTTCCCGGCGATCACCCGCCCGTACCGGTCGACCATCTCTCCCCGGGCAGCGGTGACGGTCTGGCGCACCGTCACGGTATCGCTGGCCTGGCTGAGCAGCTCTTCACCGTATACGACCTGCAATTTCAAAAGCCGCACCGTAAACACGGAAAACACTGCAACCAAAATCACAATCAGAAAAACACACCGTATCAGAACCCGTTTCTGCGCGCTCACTCTGCCGTCACCTCCCTTTCTTCAGCCTTTTCTTCACTCTTCTCTGCCCAACCGACTGATCAGACCGCAAATCGGATACAACAGGGTGGATACCGCCACGGTATACACCACCGTCGGGATCACGGTCCCCCAGAAGTAGACACCCCGCTGCGGAATATTAAACAGCACATAGCTAAACAGAAACTCCACCCCGGTGACCAGGATCAACCATACCAGACTCAGCGCAGCCGCATTAAAAAAGGTACGGCGCAACCACAGTTGAATGATACCGCTGATCAAAAAGCAGCCTATCAGCATGCACCCGGCGTGAAAGCCGGACAGGGTACCGGCTGAAGCATCCCAAAGAAGACCGGCAAAAATGCCGAAAATGGCGCTGGGAAAGGAATTTTCATAAGCCGCCACCGTCAGACAGAGCGCCGCCAGCCAAAGCGGCCGGATGCCGCCCATGCTGCACAGGCTTTGATTGGTATGCAAAACCCAGGCAAAGATCAGAAGCAGCGTATAAAAAAACCAACGCGCAAACAGCAAAAATCGCTTTTTGTGTATATCCTGCTGCACTCCGCTTTCTCCTCTCCTTTCTATCCGGCAGCGCCATCCTGCACTTTATTCTGCCTTATTCTCCTCTTCCGGTGCGGTTTCTCCGTTTTGCAGCCCGTCGGTGGTCCCCGCATCCTGCGACTGGGTCTCGTTCTGCTCAGTGCCGGGCGCGCCGGGCAGCTGTGTACTGTCAGAGATATCAGCAGTATTGTCCGCCGAGGGGGCGTCTACTGCGGCAGCCTCCCCCTGGTCGGTAATGACAAACACACTGGTTATACTGCTGATATCCGCTGCACTGTCCAGCACGGCATACATACTCTTTCCGCTGGTCTCCGGCAGCACATCCGCCACCGTTCCCACGATCAGACCGGAGGGAAACACCCCACCCAGCCCGGTCGTCACCACCAGGTCACCGGCAGCGGTCAGGGTCTCCTTGGGTAGATAGCTCATCTTCAGCTGACCGCCTGCACACAGGGTGTTTTCACCCTCGGAAAGGCCGATATCTCTGGTGCGGCTGATCATACAGCCCATGCTGACGGAGGGGTCCAGAATAGTCAGTACCTCGGCGTAGTTAAAGCCGACCTGTGATACTACCCCCACTATGCCCTCGGGGCTGACCACCACATCGTCTACGCTGATGCCGTCTGTCTGCCCACGGTCAATGGTAAAGGAGTAGTATCTTTCCAGGGGATCTCTTCCGATTACAAAGGCCGAGACCACCTCATATTCGTTGTAGGTCTCCTGAATTTTATAATAGTCCCGGTACAACTGGTTTTCCGCCTTCATGTCATCGTAATCAATCATCTCGTTACGCAGCTTGAAAAGCTCCTGCTTCAACGCCTCGTTTTCGGCAAGGACATCGTCAATGGCAACGGTCCGGTCTTTCAGATCATCCAGACCGGTGCTGACCATTCTGCCCAGCTTTTGAAAAGGTACCAGTGCGCTGGTAAGCAGCTGCTGAGGGGCAGCGCTCCATCTGCCGTTGGCAAAAGCGTATGCCATAAAACCCGCCAGCAAAACCAGCAGGTATATCAGCACCTTACATTTTCCAGAACTGAAAAAATTTTTCATCCGTTTCACCCTTTCATACGCCGCGCAAAAGATCGCCTATGCGGTCTGCAGTCTTGTATCCCCCATACGGCATAGACCAGATAGCCGCGTATGACCTGCCTGTACCGAAAAAACAAAGGGCCGTTGCAATCCGCAACAGCCCCGGCATTTCAAAATTGAAACGCAATCACCAAACCGGTTACAAATTTTCCCAAAAGGGAATATTTGCTGTGCGTAAAATGCACCCGCAGGGTCCTATCAGGATTTACGCTCGGCGTCTGCAACCACTTCACGCAGCAGATCCAGGTTATCCAATACCGCGCCTGCGCCGGTAGCAACACAGTCCAGGGGGTTTTCTGCCACGTGCACATCAATACCGGTAGCCTCCCGGATCAGCTGATCCAGCCCACATAGCAGCGCGCCGCCACCGGTAAGGGTGATGCCGCGGTCAATGATATCAGCCGAAAGCTCGGGCGGGGTGCGCTCCAGCGTTTCCTTAATGGCATCGATCACCTGGCTAATGGATTCGCTCAGCGCTTCGCGGATCTCTTCACTGGTGATCTCCACATCCTTGGGCAGACCGTCCACCAAGTTGCGGCCCTTGATATCCATAGAGGTCTCGATCTCCTTGGGATAGGCGCTGCCGATCTCGATTTTGATCTGTTCCGCGGTGCGCTCACCGATCAGCAGGTTGTGCTTGCGCTTAATATAGGCGATAATTGCCTGGTCAAACTCGTCTCCGCCCACGCGAATGCTGCGGGCAGCTACCACGCCGCCCAAAGAGATGACCGCAACCTCGCTGGTGCCGCCGCCGATATCCACCACCATATTGCCGGTGGGGTCCTCGATAGGCAGACCTGCGCCCACAGCGGCGGCCATCGGCTCTTCCATAATCATGACCTGACGGGCGCCTGCATTTAGGGCAGCCTGGCTGACAGCGCGGCGCTCCACCTCGGTAACGCCGGATGGGATGCAGATAACAATGCGGGGACGGAACAACACCGTATTGCCGCAGACCCGCTTGATAAACAGGCGCAGCATATTGGTGGTGATATCATAATCGGCAATGACGCCGTCCTTTAAGGGACGCACTGCCACAATGCTGCCGGGCGTACGACCGATTACGCGCTTTGCCTCGGCGCCTACGCACCGGACCGTATCTGTCTTGGTATCCACGGCAACCACGCTGGGCTCCCGCATAATGATACCTTTTCCGCGCATGAAAATCAGGGTATTTGCGGTACCCAGATCAATACCGATATCTTTTGAAAACATCTTTGATAACCTCTCATTCTTTGTGTCAGAACCCATCTAACCTTATCTATTCAATTATAACCCGAACAAGCCAAATACACAACTGGAAAATGAAAAAAGTTTCTTAAAATTAAAGTGAAAAACAAATTTTCCGCCTGTGATTGCTCTTTCAAGTGCATTTTTATTTCTCCGGCGTCCAGCCCAACCGGCAAAGCATCTCATACACCCGCCGCACCGGAAAGCCCATCACATTATAGTAGCACCCGTCTATCCCGGTAATAAATCTGGCCGCCCAACCCTGTATCCCGTAGCCGCCGGCCTTGTCATAGGGCTCCCCGGTAGCCGCATAGGCCTGTAGCTGCTGCTCCGGCACCGGCGCAAACCGCACCCGTGTCGTCTGAACATCCTGCAGTATTCCCTGCGGGCCGATAATACATACACCGGTGTCAACCAGGTGTTCCCTGTCCGAAAGCAGCCGCAGCATCCGGACAGCGTCCTCAAAATCCCGCGGTTTACCCAGCACGCTGCCGTCACAGTCCACCACCGTATCCGCCCCGATCACATAATCCTGCGGGTGAAGCACCGCCGCAGCGCGGCATTTTTCCGTCGCCAGAACCCGAGCCAGCTGCGCCGGAGAGTCCGCGGTAAATTTTTCCTCCTCAATCGGCACCGTACACACCGAAAAATGCGGGGTAATCAGTGCCAGCAGCTCTCTGCGTCGGGGGGAGGCCGAAGCAAGAAACAGTGCCATGTCCTTCTCTCCTTGTTTGTCTCCGGTCGTTCTGACCGTCCGGCGGATATCCGCAAGATCCGTATCTGCAGCAAATAAGCCGGGCGGATCACCCCTTGCGGAATATGCGGCTAAACAACAGCATAGCCAGACCCACCGTAAAAATTTGGGCAACATATATGCTGAACTGCAGTCCGAAGGTCAGCTGCATCACCGAGAGATCCAGCACAAGCGGCGTATCCTGATTGATCCCCAGGCTCAAGTGATAGGCTATCCAGGAAAGACTGGCTTTTCCCTCACACAGGTGAGCTGCCAGCGCCCCCAGCACAATGCCGGAGATGAGAAAAAAGAGAAAGAAAAAATTTTGTTTAAATTTTTTCATCAGATACTCCCTTCGGTGTAGTAAAGTCCCCGTGTAAACCGGGTGTCAAAGGCACACCCGTTCCGGAACATACCGGTGACCGCAGCCACCCGGTCGGCGGTTTCCCAGGTAAAATAAAGGGTCAGCAGATCACACGCCGCCTCGTGCTGACGGTCCCCCATCCAGATGGGAACCGGGTTGTAGATCTCCCTCACACTGCCGCGACAGATAACCGGCAGCTGCTCGCCCTTGCGGTCCAGCAACTTTCCGCGTTTGGTACAGCGGGCGCAGTCGGTAATGTTTTGCAATGGGCAGACCCTGGTCATCATCACCGGCAGCCTGCCGTAGGCAAGCAGAGAGGTTCGCACCGACAGCCCGGCAAACTGCGCCAAATCCACCACACGCACCTCCGGGCTGAGAGTCTGCTGAGATACGCCCAGCTGTGCTAACTCCCGGGCGGCAACTGGGTTAATGACGTTCAGCGCCCAGCCGCCCCATATCTCAATGTCACTGCCGTTTTTACGGGCGGCGCGCAGCAGCTGCAGATGACCGGGATTGTTGGCCTCAAAGCAGTTAAACCCCCCGCGGATAGCATCTTCCAGCCTGACTTGCAGCCGGTCGCTGTCGCCGAAATTTCCTCTGGGAAGCTCAATCACACACTTTTTTCGGATATCTTCAGGTAACTGCGCCCTAATGCAACGCAGAGGCAGCACGACCCGGTAAAACAGGTCCGCCGTCTGCTCCGTCAGCTGACAGGGGTCCTCAAACCGCCCGATCAGCATTCGGTGTCCAGCTGCGTCCCGCAGGCCGGTCGGTACAGCGCCCTGTGGGGTGGGAAGCACCGCCGGTGAAAACGGCACCGGCCGGGCAGCAGCTCTTTTTTGGTACAGGCTCTCCAGAGCGGTGCGCCGCAGCTCGTTCACGTGGGAAAGAGACTGAAAAAACGCCTTCTCCCCGGTCAGGGTCAACCCGTTTTCCTGCAGGACAAACGGCGTACCCCCCGTTTTTGCAAGACTTTTTTCCAAAGCAGCCGGATAGCTTTCGCCGGGAGTCTGCTCCGACGGCTCCGTGCAATATGCCACTGCCGTTTGCACCCCGTCGGTCACCCGCAGCCTTGCTCCCTCTTGCTCCAGGGTCAGACTCATCTGCACCGGCACCTTGCAGGGCGGGCGACGGTAATACTCCCGGATAGCGGGTGCCTCCGTCCTGGTGGCAACCGCATCCTCCGGGGTACGGATACCGAACATTTCCCGGGTACGGTTACCGGTGAAATATCCGTCCGTAAAGCCGCTGCGGGAGAAAATCCGCTGCAGTTGTCCTTCGTCATAAGGCTGACCGTCTCTGGCAAGGAAGGCGGCATGCACCGCCGCAGCCACATATTCCGGTCCCCGCAGCCGCCCCTCTATCTTGACGCTTGACACCCCCATCGCCTCCAACTCCGGCAGGTGACTCAGGGCGGACATATCCTTCAGGCTCAGGTCATTACGCCCCGTCTGCTGTGCCGAACGGGCAGGGGGCGTTGTCCCCATAAAGGCGGCAAAGGGCAGCCGACAGGGCTGTGCGCAGCCGCCCCGGTTGCCGCTGCGTCCGCCCAGAAAAGCGCTCATATAGCACTGCCCGGA
Organism: Faecalibacterium sp. UBA1762; assembly: GCA_002314755.1. GTDB lineage: Bacteria > Bacillota > Clostridia > Oscillospirales > Ruminococcaceae > UBA1762. The sequence goes on from DCHC01000016.1 coordinate 43,500, forward strand.
AACGCACATGCACTGGGCGCCGTGGATAAACGCCTCGGTCTCGATGCCGCAGCCCTGTGTGATGATTTTTATCTCCTCACCGCTCAGCTCCCGGGCAAGCACCACCCGATCAAAACCGTATTCCGCCGCCAGCCTTGCGCCGGCAAGGTCGCTGACCGCTAGCTGGGTAGAGGCGTGCATCCGCAACGCGGGCGCGCAGCTTTTTACCAGCCTTGCGACCGCCCAGTCCTGCACCAGTACCGCATCCGCCCCGGCAACGCAAATCGCCTGTATCGCCGCCTGCACTCCGGCCAGCTCAGCGGGCTGAACCAGGGTGTTCAGGGTGACATGCACCCCTACCCCATAGGCGTGGCACAGACTGACCGCCTCACACAGCTGCTCCGGCGTAAAATTACCCGCCCCGCGGCGGGCGTTAAACCCCTGCAACCCCAGATACACACTGTCCGCACCGGCGTACACCGCTGCTTCCAGACTTTCCGGGCTGCCCACCGGCGCTAGGATCTCGATCCTCTTTTTCGCTACTGTATCCATAGAAAAATCAGTCTTCCTGCCCTTTCATATAACCCACCTCGCGGCGCAGACGGTCGCACTCCTGCTGGCTTTTTTCCAGCTGAGCACGCAGCTCCCGCAGCTCTCTGGCTGCGTTTTCCGCCGTCAGCTGCGCGTTACGGGCGTCCTCCAGATAACCCTTCAGCTGACTGCGAAGATTGTCCGCTCCGGTGCTGGTACGGCTACTTTCATCCATGGTCTCCAGCGCGCACAGCACGGCGGCACAAGTCACCGAGATCCGCTCGTTCCCCTGCATAATCTCGGTCATTTTCGCGTTCAGCTCTTTTGCCAGGTTTTCATAATACTCCGGGTCTCCCTCCACAGAAAGAGGATAGGTGGTCCCGCAAATTTCCACTTTTATTTTGTTCATAGCCGGTTTCCTTTCCGTTCAGGCTGCATACGGTATGCCCTGCTATTATTAACTATCTCAAGGATTTTCTGCGCAAATAGCGCATCCGTCTGTTTATCGCAGCATCGTATTTTATATTATATACGAAACAAACCGAAAAAGCAAAGAAATTTACCTGCTGAATAAGTAAAAATGCGCTGTTTTTCACCGGTTCCGTTCCGAATTCATTTTGCAAAAAAGAATTTGTGCTAACTGTTGAATTTTGCTTTATTTTTTTGTATAATATGACTATAAGCAGGTGATTTCTAAGCCTCGGGCTATCGGGGACAGTTCAGGGAGGACAAAGGAATGAATAAAACGGTTACTGTGCAGCAGTTTGATACCCTGTTACGGGACAAGCTGTTCAGCGAATTCGGAACCCGACTGGAGAATGCCGGCCTTGACCAGATCTACCGCGCGCTGGCGCTGCTGGTGCGCCGCAGTCTGTCCGATCAGCGGAAGAAATTCATGGCAAAGACCTATGGCAGCAATCAAAAGCAGGTCTACTATCTGTGTATGGAATTTTTGATGGGTCGATCCCTGAAGACCGGCCTGTTTAATCTGGGCTGGGCACAAGCCGCCGACCGGGTACTGAAGGACGCCGGGATCCATCTGGAGGATGTATACGAAGAGGAGCCGGACGCCGGCCTTGGCAACGGCGGACTGGGCCGTCTTGCGGCCTGTTATCTGGACGGCATGGCAAGCACTGCCATCCCGGGAATGGGCTATTCCATCCTGTATGAGTACGGCATCTTTAAGCAGAAGATTGTAGACGGCTGGCAGACCGAAAAGGCGGACAACTGGCTGCCCGGAGGCGAGGTCTGGCTGAAAAGCCATCCCGATCAGGCTGTGGAGATCCGTTTTGGCGGTTTTCTGACCGAGAGCTGGGACGCCCAGGGCTACCACCATGTGCAGCATCAGAACTACACCAGTGTGCTCGCCGTACCCAGTGATATGTATGTCTCCGGCTTTGACAGCGAGGGAGTCTCCCAGCTGCGTCTGTGGCAGGCAAAGGCCCCCGGTATGGATATGGACAGCTTTAACCGGGGCGACTACAGCAGCGCCATGAATGCCGGTGCCTCCGCCGAACTGATCAGCAAGGTCCTCTACCCCAACGACAACCACACCGAGGGAAAGATTCTGCGGCTGAAGCAGCAGTATTTTCTCTCTGCCGCCTCTGTAGCGGATATTGTCCAGCGGCATCTGGCACAGTACGGCAGTTTGGAAAATCTGCCGGATAAAATCGCGATACAGCTGAACGACACCCACCCCACCCTTGCCATTCCGGAACTGATGCGCATCCTGATGGACGAGTGCGGCTTTGGCTGGGAGCAGTCCTTTGATATCTGCCGACGCACCTTCTCCTACACCAACCACACCGTCATGAGTGAGGCGCTGGAAAAGTGGGATGTGGAAATTTTCCGCACCACGCTGCCCCGTATCTGGAGCATTATCGCCGAACTTGACCGCCGCGCCCGCGCGGAGCTGGAGCAGGTTTTCCCCGGCGACTGGGGCAAAATTGAATATATGCTGCCCGTCGGCAACAACCAGGTGCGGATGGCCAACATCTGCTGCTATACCTGCAATCATATCAACGGCGTCTCCAAGCTGCACAGCCAGATTATCCGGGACAGCGTTTTCCACGATTACTATCTGTACGCCCCTGATCGGTTTACCAATGTGACCAACGGCATTGCCTACCGGCGCTGGCTGCTTGCCTCCAACCCGGCACTGACTGCCTTCTTAAGTGAGACCGTCGGAGACGGCTTTAAACGGGACGCTTCCGTCCTGACCGAGCTGAACCGCTACCGGGACGACGTCACCGTGCTGCAAAGACTGGGCGAGATCAAGCGCCATAATAAAGAGCAGTTCTCCAATCATCTGCTGCATACCACCGGGCAAAGCATTGATCCCTCCTCGCTTTTTGATGTACAGGTCAAACGGATGCACGAATACAAGCGCCAGCATCTGAACGCCCTGAATATTCTGTCCGAGTATCTGTGGCTAAAGGATCACCCCAATGCCGAATTCCAGCCCAAGACCTATATTTTCGGTGCCAAGGCCGCACCGGGCTACTATATGGCCAAACAGATGATACGAATGATCTGTCAGCTGGGTAAGCTATTGGAAAGCGATGCCGCCATACGGGATAAGCTGCGCATTGTCTATCTAGAGGACTACAATGTCACTACCAGCGAGCGGTTGATGCCCGCCAGTGAGATCAGCGAACAGATCAGCCTTGCAGGCACGGAGGCAAGTGGCACCGGCAATATGAAATTTATGCTGAACGGTGCCATCACACTGGGCACCCTGGACGGCGCCAATGTGGAAATCGCAGCCGCAGCCGGGTCGGAAAATGAGATTATCTTCGGTATGCGTACCCAGCAGGTGCAGCAGCTACGCCAAATGGGCTACCATCCGGAGGCCGTCCTTGCGGAAAACGACGACGCCAGACAGGCGCTTGATTTTTTACAAAAAGGCTGGAACGAGCAAAGCTTTGATGACCTGGTGCGGAATCTGGGACAAAGCGACCCCTACATGGTACTGGCCGATTTCCGGTCCTACCGGCAAGCGCAGGCCGAAGCCCGGGCGTTGTATGCACAGCCGGAAAAATGGAACCGGATGAGCCTGGCCAATATTGCCGCCTCCGGCGCTTTCAGCGCAGACCGCGCTGTTTTGGAGTCCGCCCGTCATATTTGGGGCGCCAACCCGCTTCGGAATGACTGATTTTCCCGTAAATCAAAATACGTTCTGTATATCGTAACCATTTTTAAACTTTTTCGATAGTACACTTCATAAGAGAGGGGTGACCTGTTTTGTCAATGCCGGTCTATGATAGCTACAACAGCTTTTACAAAAGTCCCTTTGGCGCTATCGCGATAGGCAAGACAGTGCACCTCCGGCTGGCGTTAAGCGCTGCGGCAGCGCCCTGGTCGCCCCGGCTGATGCTCCGCTACGACCCGCTGCTGCAGCCGGATGCCGCCCCCCTCTCTCTACCGTTGCAATACGAGCAAACGCTTTCTGACAGCGAAATTTTCGGGGTAGATTTTACCCCCGCCCAGGCAGGGCTATACGAATACTGGTTTGATCTGTACCGGGACTACTGTAAGGTCTGGTTGGCGGATTGGGGCAACTGTGAGCTGAGCGTTCAGCCCGGAAAACCGTATACCCTGTTTGCCTATGAGGATACCCCTCTGCCGGAGCAGCTGACCGGCGGGGTCATGTACCAGATCTTCCCAGACCGCTTTTATGAAGGAGACCCGGATAAACCCAACCCGTTTGCGGACCGGATCTACCGGACGGATAAACAAAACGCCCCCTACTATCACCCCAATGAGGAGCCTGATGGCTATCTCAACCGGGACTATTTCGGCGGAGATTTAGCGGGTATTCGGCAAAAGCTGCCCTATCTTGCCCGCCTGGGGGTCAGTTGCATCTACTGTAACCCGATCTTTGAATCCCATGCCAACCACCGGTACAACACCGCGGATTATTTTAAGATTGACCCCATGCTGGGCACCCAGGAGGATTTTACCGCACTGTGCAGCCAGGCGCACGCCCACGGCATCCGGATCATTCTGGACGGGGTGTTCAGCCACACCGGGGCGGACAGCGTCTACTTTAACCAAAACCGGCGTTATCCAACCGTGGGCGCTTTTCAAAGTACGGAAAGCTCCTACCGCAACTGGTTTGATTTTGACCCTAAATACCCCTGCGGATACCGCAGCTGGTGGGGTTTTGCCAGCCTGCCGGAGGTCAATGAAAATGATCCCTCTTATCAGGCGTTTATCTGCGGCGAAAACGGGGTACTGCGCCACTGGCTGCGCGCCGGTGCCGACGGTTGGCGGCTGGATGTGGTCGATGAGCTGCCGGACGAATTTATCGCCGCGATCCGTACCGCCGTCAAGGCCGAGGGCGATGATAAACTGCTGCTGGGAGAGGTATGGGAGGACGCCGCCACCAAAGTCAGCTACGGCGATCGCCGCCGCTTTTTATGGGGACAGGAACTGGATTCCGTCATGAACTACCCCTGGCGCACCGCTGTGCTGAATTTTATCCGGCAGGGGAACGGTCTATCTTGCGCCCGCAGCCTAATGGCGCTGTGCGACCGCTACCCGCCCTTTGCGCTGCACACCCTGATGAACAGCCTTTCCACCCACGATACCGAGCGTGCCGTCACCGCCCTTGCCGGCCCCTCTGCCGAGGGGCATGACCGCCGCTGGCAGGCCCACACCCTGCTGACCGAACAGCAGTATCTTTACGGCAAAAAGCTGCTGCGTCTTGCCATGCAGCTGCAGTTTTTCCTGCCGGGCAACCCCTGCGTCTACTACGGGGATGAAATTGCCATGCAGGGCTACAGGGATCCCTTTAACCGAGCTTACTACGACTGGTCTGCCGACGACGGCGGTCTACGCGATCTGATTGCCGGGATGGCGGCTTTTCGCCGCAGTACCCCGGCGCTTCACATCGGACAACTGCAGATCCTCGCCGCCGAAGAAAACATTCTGGGTCTGCTGCGCACCGCCTGCCCACCGGAGGACCCAAATCATGGCAGTCGTGCCGTACTGCTGGTAAACCGGGGCGAAACCGACTATACCCTGTCTCTGCCCTGGGGCGGCGAAATCACGGCAGCGGCAATGAGCTGCACTTATGCCAAAACAGACCGATGACATTCCTCTTTAAGATTGTGCTGTACCCGTTGGGCACCGCTAAAAAGCCGGACAACCGATTTGATTGGTTGTCCGGCTTTTGGTTTTACCTTATACGGTTGGTTCGGGTCACCCGGTCGCAGTCCGGCAGACTTATTTTCCCTCCCGGTTCTGCCTGCGAAACTGCCCAGGTGTGCAGCCCTTGCACCGGCGAAAAGCCTTGATAAAATAGCTGACATCGTTAAAGCCGTTTTCCAGCGCCACATCCGTAATGGTATCCCCGGTGGTCAGCAGCTGTGCGCAGGCGCATTCAATCCGGTAATAGTTTAAATACTCCACCGGAGTGCGCTGCGTAAACCCGGCAAAATAGCGGCAAAAATACCGGGGAGACATCCCTGCAACCGCTGCAAGCTGCTCCAATGTCAACGGCTGCATGTACTCCTTGCGTATCAGTCGAAGCGCCGCCTTTAGCGGTTTCAGTTTCTCCCCGCTGCCGAAATGCTTGCCGGAGGCCAATGCCTCCTGCCCGTAGCAGGCCATTGCCTCACCGTATAGCTGCAGCAGCAGCCCAGCTGTGATCAGACCGGTACCGGCGCAACTGCTACGCTGGGTACAAAATAGCTTTTCCGCAAGCTGGGCAACCGGGGTGGATTTCAGGTAGACCCGTTGCAGCAGCTCCGGATTCTCCGCCAACTGACGGCCCTCCTCCCCTCCGGTCAACCAGAAAGGCTCCGGTGTGTGGACCAGACACTCGTACACCGCGTCCTGCACCTGACCGCCGTGTACGGTCCCGCCAGCGACCAGCGCCGCGTCCCCAGGGTTCAGCACACAGCTGCTCTGGTTCATCTGCAGCACCAGCTGGCCGCTTTGTACCCGGATCAGCTCACACTCCATATGCCAGTGCAGCGGCATCTGATACCTGGGGTGACGGCTGTCCACATAGTGGTACTCCATCAGCGGTACCGCCGGGCTGGGGGCGCGTTTTTCCTGATATACCGTCGTACCTGACTCCATAGCCGTCTCCTTACCCCGCAAACCGCCTCTCCGATTTGGTGTTTGCGAAAAAAGTGAATATTCTACCATTTTTCTTCATTATACTTCTACCACTCTTCCGTTTGCAAGTGTTATATTTATGAGTATAAGGTAATTTTGACGGCAGCCGTATTTCGCGGTGCCGCTGCCTACAGAAAAAAGGAGGATATTCCTATGAGCGTACCAAAGTTGATTGGCGAAAATCCCGCAATCGGTATTCGCCCTATCGTTGACGGCCGCCGCGGCCCAATGAAGCTGCGGGAAAGCCTGGAACCTCAGGTCATGGCGATGGCCGAGGCTGCCAAAAAGCTGTTCGAGAAAAATCTGCGTTACCCCGACGGCACCCCCGTCAAGGTGGTCATTGCGGATTCCACCATCGGCCGCGTGCCGGAATCTGCCGCCTGTGCCGAAAAGTTTAAAAAAGAGGGCGTGGCCATCACCCTTTCCGTCACCCCCTGCTGGTGCTACGGCGCGGAGACAATGGACATGGACCCCCTGACCATCAAGGGCGTTTGGGGCTTTAACGGCACCGAGCGCCCCGGTGCGGTGTATCTGGCCAGCGTGCTGGCCACCCACGCCCAAAAGGGCCTACCTGCCTTCGGCATCTACGGGCACGAGGTGCAGGATGCCAACCAGGTCACCGACATTCCCGCCGATGTCAAGGAAAATCTGCTGCGTTTCGGCCGTGCCGCCGTAGCTGCTGCCAGCATGCGCGGCAAAAGCTATCTGCAGATCGGCTCCATGTGTATGGGTATCGGCGGCTCTATCATCGACCAGGATTTTATGCAGGAATACTTGGGCATGCGGGTAGAGAGCGTGGACGAGGTCGAGATTCTTCGCCGGATGGAGGAGGGCATCTATGACCACGCCTCCTTTGAAAAGGCAATGGCCTGGACCAGGGAGCATTGCAAAGAGGGTCGTGATGACAACCCCGAATCTGTTGAATTTTTAGGCGAGGAGCGCCGGATCCGTTTTACCCCCGAGGAAAAGGAAAAGCAGTGGGAGTTCACCATCAAGATGTACTGCATCATCCGCGATCTGATGCGGGGCAACCCCAACCTGCCCGACGGCTTTGAAGAGGAAAAGCTGGGTCACAACGCCCTTGCCGCCGGTTTCCAGGGTCAGCGTCAATGGACCGACCACTGGCCCAACTGCGACTATCCCGAGGCCATCCTTAACTCCAGCTTTGACTTTGAGGGTGCCCGTGAGCCCATGACCTTTGCCACCGAGAACGATGTTCTGAACGGTTTGGGTATGTTGTTTATGCGGCTGTTGACCAACCGCGCCCAGATTTTCGCCGATGTGCGTACCTTCTGGTCTCCCGAGGCTACCAAGCGGGTCACCGGATATGATCTGCAGGGCAAGGCTGCCGAAAACGGCGGTATTATCCACCTGCTGAACAGCGGCGCCGCCTGTCTGGACGCCTGCGGCGAATGCACCGATGAAAACGGCAACGCCACCATGAAGCAGTGGTGGGATGTCACCGAGGATGATATCAAGAAGATGACCGACGCCACCGTCTGGTGTGAGGCCGGCTTTGACAACTTCCGCGGCGGCGGATTCTCCAGCCATTTTGTCACCCGTGCCGAGATGCCCGCAACCATGATCCGTCTGAATCTGGTCAAGGGGCTGGGCCCGGTGCTGCAGATTGCCGAGGGCTGGACCATCAAGCTGCCGGACGAAGTGACCGACACCCTGATGGAGCGTACCAACCCCACCTGGCCCTGCACCTGGTTTACCCCCCGCTGCGACGGCGTAGAGGGCAGCCCCTTCAAAACCGCTTACGATGTGATGAACAACTGGGGCGCAAACCACGGCGCTATCAGCTACGGTCATATCGGCGCCGACCTGATCACCCTGTGTAGCATGCTGCGTATCCCGGTGTGCATGCACAATGTTCCCGTGCAGGATGTTTTCCGTCCCGCCGCGTGGAATGCCTTCGGTATGGATAAGGAAGGCCAGGACTACCGCGCCTGCGCCGCCTATGGCCCTTTGTATAAATAATTTAGCCGATAGAAAAACGGGCAGCTTTTCCGGCACGGCCGGGCAAAGCTGCCCGCTTTAAAAAAGGAGAAAACTGTCATGCTGAAAGGAATACCCAAAATTCTCTCTCCCGGGCTGTTAAAGGTTTTGTGCGAGATGGGGCATAGCGACCGTATCGTTATTGCGGATGGCAATTTCCCGGCAGAGAGCATCGGTAAAAATGCCAAGGTCATCCGTTGTGACGGCCATGGCACCCCCGAGCTGCTGGACGCGATTTTACAGGTCTTTCCGCTGGACACCTATGTAGAAAAGCCTCTGCAGCTGATGGAGGTTATGCCCGGTGACCCGGTCAAGACCCCCATCTGGGATACCTATAAGGAGATTGTCGCCAGGCACGATGCTCGCGGTGCCGAGACCGTGGGCACCATTGAGCGGTTTGCCTTTTACGAGGAGGCCCGCAAGGCTTATGCCGTTGTTGCCACCGGTGAAAGCGCCATCTATGCAAACATCATGCTGCAAAAGGGCGTTGTCACCGATTAAGCAATTTTTCAGGCTTTTCGCATCACGAAACAGGTCGGCTTTCTCAAAACGGAAAGCCGGCCTTTTTCATTTGTTCTGAAAGCCATGTATTTTTCCGCTCTTTTGCGAATGGAAAACCTCTTTCTCGGTAAATAATTCGTAGACAGCCTCAACAATTATTGTTATAATAAGGGCAAATCATCTGCATCCCCCGAAAAATCAAAAAGGATGGTGTTTCTTATGACAAACCGTGAGCGTTTTGACGCTATCTTAAACCGTAAGCCCGCTGACCGCGCCCCCGTTATTGAATGGGCTGGTTACTGGGATAAGACCTTTAACCGCTGGTACAGCGAAGGGCTGCCACACACCGAGGACGGCACCCCTTATCACATCAACCGTTATTTTGAACAGGATAAGATCTGGCAGTTCTGGCTGCCCACCCGAAACGCAAGCTGCCCTGTTGCCGCAGAGTTCGGCGCGCCCGTCCTGCTCGAGCCGGAAAAATACGAGGAATTCCGTCAAAAGTATCTGTTCAGCGACGAATGTCTACAGGTGATTCGCGACCGGCTGGAGGATTATCTGCAGCGCGACCCGAATGGTGAATATGTCACCTGGTTTACGCTGGATGGCTTTTTCTGGTTTCCACGCACCCTGTTCGGCATTGAAAATCATCTGTTTGCCTTTTACGATTACGAGGATGTCATGCTGCAGATGAACCGGGATCTGTGTGTTTTTTTCAAAAAAGCATTGGCAATTATCTATGAAAAGCTCCGGCCCCAGTTTATGACCTTTGCCGAGGATATGTCCTACAACAACGGGCCCATGCTCTCTCACGGGCTGTACGAAAAATTTATGGCACCCTTCTATAGGGAGCTGATTCCCACCATCCAGTCCTACGGAACCAAGGTTTTTATCGATACCGACGGCAATGTAGAACCGCTGATTCCCTGGTTTTTGGAGTGCGGCATTCAGGGTGTGCTACCTTTGGAGCGTCAGGCAGGTGTGGATGTCAATCGGATCCGTCAGACCTACCCGGATTTTCTGATGATCGGCGGCTACAATAAACTGATCATGAAGGATGGCGAGGCCGCAATGCTGCCGAATTTGAACGCCTTTCCCCAGCCATTCAGTCCGGCGGATATATCCCCAGCGTGGATCACCAGACCCCGCCGGATGTCTCGCTGGAAAATTATCGCATCTTTATGAAGCTGCTGCGGGAATACACCGTCTACCGCAAATAACGCTGCCGGAATAACAAGTAAGGATGACAAACCCATGAAAAATCTGCTTCACCTTTTGCCTGCCTGTGACGATGCCTCTCTTTACCGCATACAGGGTACGCCGCTATGCCACAACGAGCGCCTTTGGCAGGGCGAGCAGCCAGGCAGCCTGCAAAGCTATCTTGTGCTGAGCTACCGCGCCGAAAATTTGGAACGCCGTGCCATGCTGCGCCAACCGGTGATTCTTGCCGCCGCAGGGCAAGAAACCATTGGTCTGATTCATATCCACGATCTCATCGCAGACGGAGCGAACCACCGTGTCATTGTCCCCGCTGACATATCCGGTTTTGATCACCTATCCGTTGCGCTTTCTACCCGTTTTCCCTCTGCTCTGCTGGAGATAAGCGAGCTTTATACCTGCGAAGCCGGGGAGCTGCCCTTCCGTTTTATTCCGACCCAACCCCAAGAGGGTTACTGTCCCCTGGACATTGCCGCCTACTGCAACGATGTTTTGCCTGCCGACCCCGGCACCGTGGATAGCGGTGTCGGCATTCCCAAGGGCACCCTTGCCCTGCAGGGCATTCCCTTTGCCTTTGCCGACGGCAAAATGATCCGACCCGCGGATGACCCGGCCGAAAACGAAGAGCCCGTGGTCAATTTCGGCGTGCCTACCACCCGCCGTGTCTGCCGCCCCGTCAGCAAGGAAAGCCGGATTGAGCTGCCGGTCAACTGTAGCGCCGCTGAGCTGCTATTCTGTCTGTATATGGACGGCAACACCTACGAGCGGTACGGCTTTTGCGCCCCAGACCCCACCATTCTGGGCAGTGCCAACGGCGAGGTACTGATGCCCCTGCAGATCAATGATATTGAGCGGTATTCCGTGCAGGTCGTATATACCGACGGGTTTGTAGATGAATGCTTCCCCGAAAACCTTGCCACCCATAAGCATGTGATCTCCGGCGAGGTAGGTGTTTACGGCGTGCGAACCCTGCCGGAAAAAATCATAGAAAAAATCGTTTTTGAAAACCGCACCCTGCGTACCGACATTTCGGTGCTGGCGGTCACCGCCAATCTTTCCGCACCCTGCGTCACCGCCGATTTCTTTGCCTCGCGTGTAAAACGACCTGCCCCTGCAAAAGACTTTGGCAAAGAAATGACGCTGAACGGCAGCACCCTCACGGTGAAAAACGGCAGCTTTTTTGCGGAATTTGATCTGAGCGACGGTTTCACTTTGGTCAAGGCTGCCAGCGGTTATGACGAAGCCTTCACCCTTAGCTGCCGAATGCTGAAAATACGGCAGGGGGAACAGCGGATCGACCGCTTTTGCTTTGCCGAGGCTGCCGTTACCGGCAACACGGCACGGATTGCTTATTCCTTCAATCAGCTGCGGCTGACGGTTGTCGTGGAAAACAGCTGTGAAAACGGTATAGAGCTTTCTTTACAGGCAGAAAACCGGGGCGAAGAAACCCGCTTCGGCATCCTGTTTCCCGTTTTAGAAAACCTGCAGCTGGAAAATAGCCAAAACACCTGGTATTTTCTGCCCAAATATCAAAACACCGAAAGTAACGCCAGCTGCTATGTCTACGAGGAATCCGCCCCCTCCTATCCCATGCAGTTTATGGATATTTTTAACCCCACTGCCGGTTGGGGCATTGCGCTGAACACCTTCGAACGGGATTTAAAGGTGCGCAAATATGCCCTGATCAAGCAGGAGGGTAAGGTGCAGGCCTTTGTGGAATATCCCGAAATGTACGGTCGCCTTGCCAAAGACGGCGCCACGGTCACCAGCAAGACCCGTGTATCCTTTCACGAGGGGGATTGGCATAAGCCTTGGCTGCTATATAAAAGCTGGCTGGACAGCTGGTATGAGCCCTATCACTGTCAGGATAAAAAATGGTATCGGCAGCTATTCTGGCTGATTGCCGAAATCACCGATTTTGCCGAGCGCAGCGATTTTTACAAGATACCGGTCTGGTATGTGGACGGCAAATATCACTACAGCGAGATCATGCAGGAGGTACAGAGTATCTACGGCGAAAAGCCGGATATCCTGCACATGTGGGGCTGGACTGCCAGTCCCGGAGAAAACGAGGCGCAGCACTGGGGCAACTACAATACCGAAGACTACAACCGGATCGGCGGCCTGGAAAAATGGACTGCAGAGCTGAAACGCTTCAAGCAGGAGACCGGCGCCGAGATTTCACTGTATCTGCACCCCACCCTGCTCAGCGACTGTTATCCTCATTTCAACCGATATTTCCCGAAATACGCGGTTGAAAATGCTGCCGGTAACCACATCGACCTGTTCGGACACCATTTTCGTATGTGCCACGCCAACCGGGAATGGCGCAATTTTGTGCTAGATATCTACCCTCGCGTCTATCAGGAGACCGGCATCCGGCTTTTGTATGTGGATGAGTTCAGCCTGCGGGTGGAAAACCGCTGCTACGCCGAGGGGCATGGACACGAGGTACCCTCTAATCTGCTGAAAACCGACCGCACCGTGATTACCGAGTTGAAGGACCGTATGCCGGATGAGGTCGTTCTATACGGCGAGTATTATCCGGTTGATGTAAACGCACGGTATATTGACTGTAACATCAGCTACTATATTCTGGATTCCATCAACGAGATGATCGAGCAGGGCGTTCACGGCTCAGACGGCGATGACAGCTTTTGCCGGGTGTTCACCGACCTTTACCGGTTTGCTTTCCCCAAAATTGTGCAGCTGATTTTGCCCATGGCAATGCGCAGCCTGACCTGGCAGCCCTTAAAGGCCACCTTCTTTAACGGTGAAGCCATCTACGATTCCTTCTGGGATGCAGAAGAAAGCCGGGGTGTCAAATACATGGCGCGGGCCTACCGCCTGAAAAAGCAGTATGCCGACTGCTTTGCCTGCGACCACCCCGAAACCATGGTCGAAACCTTGTCAGATGCGATCTGTGCCAACCGCTACCCCGGCGAGACCCGCTGTGTATACACCCTGTTCAACCGGGGGCATCACACCTATCAAGGCGAGGTTTTGTGCTTGCCCACCGTACCCGGCGCCCAATACCGGGACATTTGGAACGACGTACCGCTGTCTACGCGGGAGCAGGACTGTAAAACCTACCTGATTCACCGGATTACCGCCCATAATACCGCTGCCATTGCAATCATATATCCGGACAAATAACCGTATTGAAAAAGCCGGCTGCTTTGATGGAATACCGGGCTGATACCGTCCGGGCAGTTCCGTTGTCTATGCCGGGCTAATGCGCATAGACCGCTTTTTCTTTCTTCTCAAAGCTGACCTATCGTCTCTGTAATGGACATTTTATTCAGTAGCTTGATGGGCTTGCGGATTCCGGCCATAACAGACAAAACAAAGAAACCTGCGATTACTATCAGTTCTGCGGTCGGCAGATGCCACAGCGCATAGGCATAGTGGGACGTAATCAAAAAGCCGTACAGCCATTTGCTGAATAAAAGCCCTGTGATAAGCCCGATCGTACAGCCAAGGCCGGAATAAGTAAGTGTTTCGGCTTTAATCATGCTGCCGATTTGTTTTTTTGACATACCGACTGCCCGCATAGCTCCGTACTGCTTCATTCTCGCCGATACGCTCATGGAAATGCTATTAACAATATTCAAAACGGTCACAAGCGCTATGACCAGCAGAAAACTATACACACAGACAAGAAATGCGACATATGTTCCGTGGGTATCATTTTCGCGATTGTCGATCCATTTGTACTGCGTCCCGGTCAGTGTTTTCAGTGCATCCACAACATCATCCGCTGCCGGGTCGGAAAGCCGGAGAAGTATCATCGTATAATCCGATATTCCGGTCATATTCCTGAACAGTCCATCCGACACAATCAGCGTCGTTTCTCCCCCGGTGCTTCCGTCAGCGCTGAACGGATCGTATTTCAGTTTCCCGGCAACAGCGAGCCGCGTTCCGAAAACAGATACTGCGCTCCCCTGTTTGATCTCTTCGTCAGAGATTACAAGTACCGCGCCGCCATTTATGACGGTTTCCAAATCACAGCTTCTTTCCAACATTCCGTCTTTCTTCAATGCTTCAAGGTCAAACGCACTAAAGGAAATCACGCTGACACGGTTCACAGACGGTACACTGTCAAAGTCTGCTTCCACATCAAAAACTGCCCGCCGTCCGAAAACATGTTTTACACCGTCTGTGTTCTCCAGTGTCGCCAAAAGCCGATTTTCAATCCAGTCTCCGTTCTCTGCGTATATTTCAATATCCGCTTTACTCGATGACTGCGGCATCATACAGTTTACAAGATCGATCAAAACGGAAAAACTCAGAAAAAGAAGGATGCTAAGCGCGAACGAACCAATTATCAGAAAAAGATTTTTTCGCGATTCTGTTGCATGGTAAATGCCCAGTGCTTTCTCAATACGGATCTTTTTTACCGTCTTCATGATTTGTACGTCCTTTTTCTCCTCCGTGTTACCGGAGAGGGCGGAAACGGGCGTCACTTTTGCGGCTCTTTTGGCAGGCTTGCCGGCTGCGATCAGTACAGTGAGGATACCGACAGTAACACCGCTCACCATACCGAGGACACTAACCCTATGTTGGGGCATATCCGCCCACTCGCCGCCGACAGCATATTTTAAAATGGCACACAAGCCCCATGTAACAACCGTACCCAGCAGAAGTCCTGTGGGAATCGCTTTATTACACCAACTCAGCGCCTCCAATCTGACATATCGGATGATTTGCTTTTTGCTCATTCCGATGCAGCGCAGCATTCCGAAAAGCTGTGTTCTCTGCGCCACATTGCTATTCAAACTGCCTGCGATCATTAAAATACCCGTGCAAAGGACAAACACAAACAACAGCACAGCAATCGGAAGCAGGGACAAAAACGCATCGGATATAAACAAGCTTTTGACTTCTTCCATTCCGTGCTTGGCAACTAATCTTGCCGTCTCCTGACGGACAGCCATTTCCGCCATGGAAAAAACTGCCGTCACCAAAAAAACGGCAATAACAATGCAACATACCGTCATTCTGTTTTGCCGTTTATGCAATCTCACAGAGATCGGGATTATGGAAAGATAGCTTTTCATACTTACAACCTCCCAAAATCCGTCAAAACACCGTCAGAAACCTGAAGAATGCGATCTGCTGTCTGTGCAATACTGCGGCTGTGCGTGATCATGATGATGGTCTGCTCGTATTTTTTCGATGTTTCTTTCAGCAGTGCAAGCACTTCATTTGTGTTTTGAGTATCCAGATTTCCCGTCGGCTCATCCGCCAGAATCAGACTTGGCCGTGTAAATAAAGCTCTGCCGATAGCCACTCTCTGCTGCTGGCCTCCTGAAAGCTGTCCCGGCAAATAATCTCTGCGCTCCTTCAGATTCAAAATGGTTAAAAGCTCTTCCAGATAACCTCTGTCAGGCTTTTGATAATCCAGCAAAACCGGAAAAATGATATTCTGCTCCACGGTAAGCTCCGGTATCAGGTTAAATGCCTGAAAAATAAAACCGATATTTCTGCGCCGGAAAACGGTCACAGCATTATCGTCCATGGAAAGGATATCTTTACCGTCGATACTTATTTTCCCCTCTGTAGGCGTATCCAACGCGCCAATCATATTCAGCAGTGTGCTTTTTCCGGAGCCGGATTCACCGACAATGGTTACAAATTCGCCTTTCGGTACTGCAAAGCTCACATTTTTCAAAGCATGGACTGCCGTATTTCCTTTTCCGTATGTTTTGGAAAGCGATTTTACTTCCAATAGATTCATTGTAAAGACCTCCTGTTTTTTGTCAGTATCATTCTAACCATACAATCTTACACTGACGCTAATACATTCTTACAAATCTGTTGGAATCAAAAAATGAATAAAAATTGCAGTTCCGCGCCCAAGCTCACTGTCCACCTCTATGATACCGTCGTGCGCTTCAATGATATTCTTTGCCAAAGGAAGCCCAAGACCGATGCCCTGAGTGTCTTTAGAAAAACGGCTGCGATAAAAGCGCTTGAAAATATGCCCCAAATCCTCCGGATGGATTCCGCTCCCGTTATCGCGGAATATCACATTCATGATATTTCCGCTTTTCTTCCATTCCACGGAAATGATCCCGCCTTCTGATGTGTGGTCTAACGCGTTTTTTAAAATGTTTCCGAAAGCTTCTGTCATCCATTCCGCGTCACAGATCAGCATTTCATTTTCTCCTGCAAAACGCAGCTCTTTCTTTTCAAGCTCCGCCCGGCAGGAAAAACGCTGTTTAAGGTCATCCATCATCTCGGCAATATTTTCCCTGTGCTTTTCAAAAGTAATTGCGCCTGCGTCCATGCGGGTCAATATCAAAAGATTCTTTATCAGCGTATCTATTCGCGCAAGTTCCGTTGCGCAGGCGTCGGAAAAGCGTTTGATATCTTCCATATTGTCTGCGTCCGCGATCAATTCATTATAGATTCCGAGTGCGGACAGGGGTGTTTTGACCTGGTGCGAAATATCTGAAATCATGGACTTCAAGAAATCGTTTGTCTGTTTTTCCCGCTCCGTCTGCGCCTTCAAAATAGCAGCAAGCGTATTAATTGATTGAAAAAGGCAATAGATCTCCCCCTCCTCATCACAATCAATACGCTTATCTCTTTGACCTGACAAGAACTGTGTAATCTGATTTTTGGCTTGCTCAATGATGGTGTCCTGCTTTTTAAAATAGCAAATACAAATGGTCAAAAGTGCCCCGGCGGCAGCGAAGGACAACAGCAGAAGCGAAATGGAAAACCGCCCACTGAAAAACTGTATTGCCAGTGCGTATACCAAAAGCACTGCTGCAACAGCAAGTAAAAATCGGCGTATATATCGGTTTGCAAGCAATCTCATACCATCACCAACCATTTATAGCCCATGCCTCTGACCGTTACGATTTTCTGCGGCTGCTCCGGATTGTCCTCAATCTTGATCCGCAGTCGCCGGATGTAGACGCTGAGCGTGTTATCATCGACAAAATACCCATCGCGATCCCACAAGCGCTCATACAGCATTTGCTTTGACAGAACGATATTCGGGTTCTGCATAAAGCAGCACAAAAGCTTAAATTCAACGCTTGTCAGCTCAACCGGATTACCTTCGCGGAATGCCCGCCCCTGCATAAGCTCCATGCGCACCCCGTTTGACTCCAGGACCGTGTTTTCTGTCGGAGTAACCTTTGAACGACGCAAAAGGGCAGCGACACGGCTGAGTAGTATTCCAAGTTTAAAAGGCTTGGTCACATAATCATCGCCGCCGATATCCAGTCCCATAATAATGTTTGTCTCTTCATCAGACGCTGTCAGGAAAATGATCGGTACATCCGCGCTTTGCCGCACCGCTTTACAGAAATCAAATCCGCTTCCGTCTGGCAAAGATACATCCAGAATAAGCAGATCAAAGGTATTCACATTCCATGCCGCTTTTGCCTGGGCTACGGTTCTCCTTCCGTCTACTTCATATCCCTGCTTTTTGAGAGCAAAGCTCAGTCCATCCGCAAGGCTTAAATCATCCTCCAAGAGCAGAATCTTTTTCATAATGATCCCCTTTCTGCATTTCAATGTTTCCTGGCCGGACGATCGGACTGTATAATTTGCAATTTCTTCCGGCAAATAGAGTTTTGATAAATCTACGTTCTCAAACCGAACAGAAGCTTTCTTTTACGTTCCGAAATTATTTCAGTCATAAGCTTCCCCCATAGTATTGTGAGTCTCTGATTTCCTCGACCAATGCAATAATATCGGTTCCGTCGGAATAGTCGGTGCCCTCCCTGAAAGAACGCAAAATCAGCGAAGCAATATCCTAATAATCCTTATGTTCTTCGTGACGGATGATTGTGTTACTTTTTATCGTATCGAAATCTCGGCTTTCCTTACTTTTATATTGCAAACCATTTGAAGGTCACAAGGCTCAGCCTCAGCCATCTCTTTGATTGGTCTTTTTGCCAATTCGCATCCCATCACTTGATAAAAGGCAATTGTTTCTTCGGACGAACAGGCGGAAATATAGAGGGCATCCGCCCCGGCTTTTTCGGCTTCCTGTATTCCCAAATGAAATAGCTGCCTGCCAATCCCCTGTCCTCTGTATTCCGAATCCACAGAGATGACTTCAAGAATCATATACAGACCGTTCAACTTTTTCAACAGTCCGATAAAACCAACGACTTTTTCATTTTCCAAAGCAAGATAGGTGATATATTTATCGCTGCTGATTTCTTTGGCAACGGCGCGTTTCTCATCAAAACGCCAATCTTCGATATACGGAAGTTCTATGAGTTTGTATGTTCCGTCTACCCTACGATATACCTTTTTCACATCCTGCTTTCTGTGAAACGAATCGAGCGATTCCAAGCGGAAATTTTCTTTTGATAATAATTCAATACGAATCAAATTCGGAATCTCCTTTATTTGTTTACTTTATCAGCTTTTCAAAGGATATTGTCTGTTCCTTCATGGAAATCTTTCCGACATGAAAGCCATATTCGGTCAGTTCCTTTTTATAAGTCAAAAAAGAGTGGTCAATCGGAAATCCGACAATCTTTTCAATCTCGGCATAGGTCAATATAACACTGTCTGTGCCGTTTTCTTTAACATAATCCCACAGGGGATTATATTTACTCATTTTCCCACAACCTCCAAATGTTTCTGATTAAGTGATGATAAGCATTCATTTGTTTTCTACCAAACAAGCGGAATCAGCCGATACCGCACATTTTTCATATATTCCTCATAGCCGTTGAGATTTTCGCGGAGCACCTTTTCTTCGTTTTGAGTCCGTTTTGCCAAAAGAAACGGCAAAAAAGCCATCGGTATCAGTGCGAAAAACGAGCCGACAATCAGCGGCATAGAGAGGAACATCCAAAAAATAATCGCGTACATCGGGTGACGGACAATGCCGTAAAGCCCCGTACTGACCACCGTTTGGTTTTCCTGCACCTCAACAGTACGGGAAAGGTACTCGTTTTCCCGCAACAGTTCGGCAAAGCCCAGATACGTTGCCAAAAAAGCGATGCACCCGACAACCGACACCCACAAGGGGCAGTGTGACCACCCGAAACGAAAATCAAAGCCGCAGAGCAGAAAGCAGCCAACGAACAAAAGCAACGAAAAGAAAATGACTGATTTTTGTTCATCTTCGGTTTCCTTTTGGTTTAACCGCTTCGCCAGCAGCTCCGGCTTGGCAATCAGCAAGACTGTCCCGAGAATCGACATCGGGACAAACAGGATCCCGAGCATTCTCCACGCACCGGGAAAATGAAACGTTCCCGCCGGTAAAAACAGAAGCAGACCGAGTGTAACAATTCCGCATATCATCTTGATAATGCCCTGTGCGGCAAGTTTTTTTCTCATTGTATTAGCGCCACTCTTCCTCAGCTTAACACTGCTTTATCTTTATCCATTCATCCAAAAACGACATTTTCTCAGCCTCTACAGAATCCGAATTGGCTGTTTCACATGATATGGCAGGCTTTTTCCCTCTCTTACTCTAATAGGAACCCCTTCGGCATCAATTCCTGGAACTCGTCAGCGGATAGCTCTGCAATCTCGGAAATATTGCCGTTGGCATCACGCAAAACGCGGATAAAGCGCTGCCCTTTGTCGCAGGTGTAAATGTGCTTTCCATTCATCAGTCCTGCCACGGTCTATCCCTTGTATGCCCACTGCTTACCACCGATTCCGCTGACATCCTCCTAAATGACGATTTCCGGCTTCACGGGAATGTCCAACACATCAAGCGGGATGCTGAAGCAGTCAGAGGAGGCAATCTCCGCTGCGTCGTCTATGGGCGTTACCAGCATGACGCTCTCATCCATTTTCGTCACGGTGGTCTGAAGAATCTTCGCATCGCTGCTCGTCAAATCAAATTCCGAGAGGATTCCGTTGTCAATGACAAAGTTTTTGATGACAAACAAATCGGATTCGGAATTTTGAAGATCAAAACCGTAAAAGGACAGCTTTCCGTCACGGGAAGAATCATTGTACGACTTCATCCATTCGATGGTATCCTTCATTTGCTCTGTATGATAAATATCAAAGGCAAAGTGCCTGAACAGCTCTTCTATCGTCATATCCGAGTGTCCGCTGATGTAATCGTTGATGATCACGCCTTCGCCGTAATCCATTTCAAAGCAGAGCGCTCCGACGCCGTGATCTCTTACAAGATTTTTCAGCACTTTGAGCTTTAGCTCCTGAAACTGCTTGACGGGAAACAGATAGCTTCTCTGCCAGCTCTTCCTGTGAGAGACCGAGCTTTTTTCTCTCCTCAACAATTTTGTCTGCTAAAATCATGATATGTACCTCCTGTAGTTTGGTTGGCACTATTCTACTTTTCCGGACTGTTGCGTGCCACCAATCAAAGCTTGAAATGTGTCAACCAGCGGTTGCATCAGCTATTATTGTCGTCTTCATTATTCGTTCCCCTTTCTCTTTTTCGTAACATATAAATTTACAAGCTGCGATAAAACACTGATGCCGAGCCCGGCAGGCAGATACCAGTTATAATCATCGGGCGTGTTTCGTATGCCGACGGAAATCACAATCAGCCCCAATGCGACAAACTGAAAAGCGAGAATGCCGCAACCGGCGATACTTGGATTCTTCATCTTCGGCATACAGAAAACGAGAACAGTATAAATCGCATAGAAGCCGTAGAGGGTATAACTGACCCAGTTCGACCAAGGGAAGGACATCTGCGGATTTGCAAGTGCAACGGTGACAAATGCCACCCCTAAGACTGAAAGAATAATTCCCAAAATCATATATTTGTTTTTCATTGTATTACTCCGTTCTTTTAGGTTTTTACGGCAAAAGCCATATTTTAGCGTCCTCAAGCCCTTCAAAAAATCCGATGGTTATGCCTTTATCGCAAAAAGTTTTTTTGAATTTTTTACGACTCGCTTTGTCAAGACCGCAAAACGCAATTTTTTGAAAAATCTTTTTTGTACCGAAAACCGCCTCATAAACAGCGTTCAATATGCTATCCGTTACGGTTGTTTCATCAAAAACAAAGCAAATAAAAGATGTTGCCGAGGGCTTTGTAAAAACGGAAATATCGGACAAAAGCTTTATGAGAACCAATTCTTCGTGTTCATGTATTCCATCCAAATGCTCAAACCATATTTCGCCGCCGTTATACGGCAATGAAAAGGATTTTTTACGGTATCCCGGCAATTCAGTCGGTTTTATTTTTTCTAAAGTGTTCATCTAATGATTCTCCAATCAGCATTTTACTGATTTCTTGGTTGGACTTTTCGACAATTTCGCTGTCAAATCAGATTTTGCCCTCATAGTATTGCTCAATAAATTCCAAAAGCGATGCGGCGATCGTAGCGCTTTCCTGTGTTTCGTGTTCCCAAAGATAGATTTCATCTCCGTAATTGCCGTTTTCGTTCTTCCGATAGCCGTAATAGTCACCGCAGCCGTTTTCGGCGAAGAACAAAAATTTTGAAATATCGAGGAAGGTATCGCTCCAAACATCCGTCAGCATTTGATTCTCTTCCTCAATCTTTTCGGCAGAAAATAGAAGATATCCGTCGCCGTTCAATTCCGTAAGCAGTTTTTCTAAGTCCGTTGGCAACGGAGATCTGAAGTATTTTTCAACTTCTTTGATCTTATTCGCATCGGCAGGCAATTCTATCTTTCCGTACGGGCGTTCATTTTCATATTTTTTGACGATTTCCAAGTACATATCGATGACCATTTACTTTCTGCTTTGTTTCCATCCCACAGGGATAAATCGCAGATGTTTTGATTTTCCTTCCGCATAGTCTTTTACCGCTTTGAGGTGCTTCCGAAAACCGATACCGGAAGCATCCAAAACGAAAAAGAATGCGATCAATGATACCAAGCCGAGCATCCATTTCATGATCTTCTTCATGTGATATTACTCCGTTTTTAATTCGAGCACGCTATTGAATCAATAAAGTTGATTATCTCTTTTTCGACCTCGGCTGCGTTTGACCAATGCAGATAATGGGACGAACCCGCGAGTGTGACCTGCTTACTGTTTTCCGACCACCCGGCTAAGGTGTTTTGTACAACGCTCCATGCCTCACCGCTATCGGAGGACAAAACAAGAACCGGCAATTCTCCCAACCGGGGACCATTGATCACCTTTTCTGCATTCTCGTTCATTTCCTCAATTGCTTGCAGGGTGGCTTTACTTCCTGCGTATCTATTGAACATTGCCTTATCAAGGGCTGCAATATCCGACGGCAAGCTCTTCAGTCGTTCGCTCTCGTCGTAAAGCGGTATCGGTACGCCGAGGAAACATAGGGCCCGATTCAATCCGATTGTACGTGTGAAGGCAATGCCTCTGTTCCGAATTTTCGCTGTTATTTCCGAGTCGGCTCTGTAAAATTCCGGGTCACCGGAATCGAGAAACACAACACCCGCTACCTTTTCGGGATTCTGTTGAGCAAAATAGATTGCTTCCAGAGAGCCGAGAGAATGGCAAACAAGAACAATCGGTTTATCGGGAGCAACGCTATCAATTAGTGTCTTTAATTCGTTGCTGAGGTTTTCGACCGTTCGCGGCGTATCCGTATTTGAACTGAAGCCGCTTCCTGCGTGGTCAAAGGAAACGGACTGTACCTTGTCGTTGAGTTTTTCTTGGAGATTATAAAAATCCGTATAGGCACTCGGCATTCCCGAACCGGCAATGAAAACAACGGCAGCATCACCGTTTCCCTTAGATACATAATGCATATCAAAAGCATCGGTATGAACATACTCTCCAATGGCAGTAACGCTTTCGGTTTCAATCGCAACTGAAACCGCCTGCCAAATTGTACCGATAAGGATGGGCAAAAGGCAAATTGTAACCGTAAGCAGCCATCGGAACCTACGGGGTAATGATTGGTGTTTTTTCATATCCCTTAAACCATGCCGAGCAATGTCAACCCGGAAACCGTTTCCGCCGTGTTGTCATCGGTGAAATCGTTGTTTCCGCAAACCGAAAGGAAATATTCGATATGTTCCTTGATTTTTTCGATGATTTCCTTTTCCTTCTGCGGCTCACGGTCTGCAAAGTGGATAAGCATGGTTATCGGCGCAGTGTAGCCGAGCGCAAGAAGTGATGAATTGTCTGTTTTTACTTTCCCATTTTTCATCAGATGCGCAAAAACATCCGAATAAATGGCTTCGATATCACCGCTGAAATGCTTTGTTGCAAGGGTACTCATTCGCTCATTGCGGAACTGTTCAATCGTCAATAATTTACGAACCTTTTTCACCGTCTCGTCGTGTAGGGTGAAACCCACCTGACGAAGCGTCAATTCTTTCAGTTTATCAAGCGTATCGGGAAGCGGAATATTCTTCACCTTACCGAAGTGCTCTCCGTAATAGCGCTCAACCTTACCGATCAGTGCGTCCCAAAGTGCCTCTTTGCTGTCATAGTGCTTAAACAACGCACCCTTCGTCACCTTCAGGCAGTCGGCAATGTCCTGCAGGCTTGTACCGTCATACCCATTTTGCGAAAACAACGACAGGGAAACATCCATAATATCATCATTTGAAATAGCCATAGTAACTCTCCTAAAGCATAGTAACCGATTGGTCACTTTCATTATAGTAACTAATCGGTTACCTGTCAACAATAAAGCCCACTGTTCTTTTGCTGATCAGTGGGCTGCCTTGCTTATATTCAGGCCGTCAGACTATGTTCCTGTGTTGCTTTCAGATATGTCTGCAACCTCGTTTTCAACGGAGATAGTGTCAATGCTGACCGCCGTTCCTTCGGAGTATTTCAAATTCCACGCAGACTGTTTTTTTGGTGCGATGGAAGGGACATTGAACCGCACCACACCGTCGCTTCACTTCCGGTCGTGGTGCATACAATTTTCTAAAAGTGATCGGCAAGGAAAAGCGCCTGAAAATTGCAAGGGTCTCGAGGAGCAACCATCACACCATAAAAAACAGCCACAACCTAACGGTTGCGGCTGTTTTTTATGGTGCGATGGAAGGGACTCGAACCCCTGACCTACTGGTTCGTAGCCAGTCACTCTATCCAGCTGAGCTACCAACGCAGGGAACAGGTATGATTGTACCATATCCCGCACGGTTTGTCAATTCTTTTTTATCTTTTGGTCGACGCTGACACAAGAATCCGCTCAGATTCCTCTGCTCGGTTCTTTCCTGTCATTCACACACAACCGACAGCTTAGAGCCTGTGACTGTTTTGGTCACCACAATCTTTTTGTCGATGGTATCCTTCAGCTCGGCAACATGACTGATCACCCCGATCAGCCGCTTGCCGTCCGCCAGCTTATATAGCATTGCGCGGGCTTGCCGCAGCATATTCTCATCCAATGAGCCAAAGCCCTCGTCAATAAACATAGCGTCCAGCCGCACATTGCCGCTGCCCGCCTGCACGACATCCGAAAGCCCCAAAGCAAGCGACAACGCCGCCACAAAGCTTTCACCGCCGGAGAGGGTGGATGCATCCCGCCACTGGCCGGTATTTCTATCCAACACATCCAGATCCAGGCCGGATTGCGACCTTTTATCCTTACCTTCCTCTTTGCAGCGGAAGGTAAACATCCCGCCGGTCAACGCCTGCAGTCGTATGTTGGCTGCGGAAACCACCTGCTTAAAGTAATACTGCTGCACATAGGCTTCAAAGGTTATCTTGACCTGTCCCTGTATCTGTCCGGATACATTCCGGTACACCTCATGTACCGTGGCATACTGTTTTGCGTCTTTTTCCTTTTGGCTTAACAGCTGCGCAATCTGTGTATACAAGCTCTGATTACTTTCCACCAGCTTCTCCAGTTTGGTTCTTTGCGCAAGCGCGGCCCCGCTTAAGTTAACTGCTACCAGCACTTGTTGCTCTAGTTCGGTGATATCCGCCGGTTGTTTTCCCTGCAATCTCTGCTGCAGTTGTTCCGAGTTTTCCCGGACAACTACCAGCTGGGTACGGTAATCCTCCAGCTGTTCACGTATTTTCTCGCATTGCTGGATATCCGGTATGGCCTGTTCCAGCGCCTCTTCATCGGCAAAGCCGCAGTGCTCCAGCATCTCCCTGTACTGTTTTTCCAGCGTCACGGCATCTGCCTGCAGCTGCTGCAGAGTATCTGCGCGCACGGCGCCGGTCAACTGTGCTACAGTGGCATCGGCCTGCTGCCGGTTTTTCCGGGCAGTTTGCAGCTGCGCCGTCAGCCTGGTAATCTCCTGCTGCAACGCCTCAGCTTGCCGTTTCAGCTCCTCGGCATCCGTATCCTGTCCGATATCGGCCTCCTGCAGCCGCTGGCGGTAAGTCTCCACCTGCGCGTTTTGCTTCATCCAGTCCTCATTGGCTTTTTTCAGCTTTTCCTCTGCTGTCTTGCGCAAGACATCCGCTCTGTCCAGGTCCTCCCGGGTCGCATCCTCTGGCGTATGCGGCGCAGGCGCCGGATGATGACAGGAGCCGCACACCGGGCAGGGCTTGCCCTGCTGCAGGCTCTGCGCCAATATACCGCCTAACCCGGAGAAAAAGCTTGTTCTGATCCGCAGATAAGCGTCATCCCTTTGATGCAGCTCCGCGCCTGCCGTTTCAACCTGTTTTTTTAATACAACGCAGCTTTTTTCCAGCTGTTGCAGCTGCACGCAAAGAGGAATTGCCTGCTGTAAAAGATGCAGCCGAATATTCTTGTCTTCTACGGTCTGTCCCTCTTCCTCTGCTTTTTCCAGTTCAGCGACCGCCTGTGCCTGCCGTTTTTCCGTCTGCCGCAGCTGCAAGGTCGCCATCTGCAAACGGTCTTGCTCCCGCTCCGCATCGGCGATCTTCTGCCGATAAAGCTGCCGTGAGCTTACTACATGGACCGCTCTCTCCGCGCGTTCCAGGCGTCGGGCCTCCTGCTCCATCTCCGGCTTTCGCATCAGCATTTCAGCCTCTTTCAGCCGGTTTTGCTCCAAGGCGATATAGTCGCGCGCGAGAGCCTTTTCTATCTCTACCTGCCGAACCAACTGATTTTTCTTTTGCTCTAAACGTTCGTATTCCTGACCGGCCTGTACCAACCGACTTTTCGCGGTATTACACCAGTCCGCAACTCCCTCGGTCAGCTGCCCTGCATACTGTGCGCCGCTCTGCCACAAAGCCAGCTTTTCGTTTTCGGGGTCTTCCGGTAAAAACTTTACCTGACGGGCGCAGGCTTCGATACCGATATCCGTCTTTTCCGCCTGCTCCCGGTAGCGGCGCTCCAAATCCTTCAGCTTATCCTGCAGTTTTCCGTAAATACCGGTGTTGAAAATCTTTTTGAACAGCACGCTGCGCTCATCGCTTTTACTGTTCAGTATCTTTAAAAAGTCACCCTGCGCGATCATCACGGTTTGTGAAAACTGGGGTGCAGTCAGACCAATCAGCTCCGTAGCGCGGTTTGTCACCTCTGTAACACCGATTGTCTGTTCCCCGGTCTGTGTGCAGGTAAGCTCTGCAAAGGCATTATTTTTCACCTCACCGTCACCGACCTTTTTTGCCCGCATATATTCCGGCTCGCGGGTAATGGTATACTCTCTGTCTTTATGCAAAAATGTGTAACGCACATAGGTCTTTGTACTGCTGCCCGCGTAATCTGAGCGAAAAGATTTTGCGTTTCGCCGTTTATCTCCGCCGGAAGCTGTTCCGTACAGAGCAAAGCAGATTGCGTCAAACACGGTGGTTTTTCCGGCGCCGGTATCTCCGGTAATCAAAAAAAGGCCATCGGCGCCAAGCCGATCAAAATCGACCGTTGTCAGCTCCGCATAGGGACCAAATCCGCACATTTCCAGTTTAATCGGCTTCATAGGGCGCCTCCTTCAGTTCCTGTGCCAGCTCTTCCACCAGCCCAGTCTGTGCTTCATCCGGCATAGCGTCATTGTTCTGCAACCGGAAGAAATCACAGAACAGCTCCACGACCGTTTTGTTTTCTATGCTTTCCTGTGCACAAACAGAGATATCCTGTTTGGTTTTACTATTTTCTACCGTGAACAAAACCATGTTGGGAAAATTGACCGACAGGGTCACCCGCGCGTCCGGCGGAACAATCTCGTCATGAACCGTAATATGCAGGTAATCCTCGGAATAAGGCAGCTCCATCAGTTCATCCAGCAAGCCTTCTATATTGCGCACATCGTGTGGCAGCTGCAGTGGAATCTGTTCTATTTGTAGATGGCCTTTTTCCCCCAGCTCCACCAAGGTGACGCTTTTTTTGTGGGTAGCCTCGGAGAGAGAATATTTCGCAATGGATCCAGCATACCGCAATGTATCCCTTCCAACCCGCTGCGGTTTGTGAATATGCCCCAGCGCCACATAGTCAAACCCGTCAAAGATACGGCCGTCCACATTATCCAGACCGCCTACCGAGCTTTCTTCCTCCCCTGTCAGCTCCGCGCCCGTCACATACTGATGTGCCAGCAATACATTGCGCTTGGTGGTATCCGGCTCGGAATGCCGGATCACCGTTTCGATGGCGTCGGTATAGTTCTCGATTTTTTCCTCCGGGTAGATTCTGCGCACCTGTCCCGGACGAATAAAGGGCAACAAATGTACCGTCACTTCGCCAAAGGCATCGGTTAGGGTAAACCGCTGCAGTACGCCGGAAAACTGTTCGGATACAAAAACCCCCGCCCCGCGGATCAGGTCGGAAAAATAGGAGATTCTCTGGTCCGAATCGTGATTACCGCTGATGGCATATACCCGAATACCGCTGCCGACAAGCGCCGTCAAAAAGCGGTTGTAAACGGTCATTGCCTCGCTTTGCGGGGTCGCCCGCTGGTAGATATCCCCGGCAATCAGCACCGCGTCCACCTGTTGCCGCTGTGCAATTGTGACAATCTGCTCCAGCAGGATAACCTGATCGGGCAGCAGAGAGATATCCCGCAGCTTTTTGCCGATATGTAAATCCGCAATGTGTAATAATTTCATGCTTATGACCCTACCTTTCCCGGAACCGTACATTGGTTTTGCAAATCTGGCTCATCCGGCTTATCCCATTATACCATACTGTGGTTTGCGATAAAACGGATTTTCAAATTTTTTCCGGTAAAATACCACCCATCTCGTGCCTATCTTCTATCAGACGGAATCTGTCTGAAATCTTGACATTTGCCTTAAATCAGGTATACTATGTAAGACACACGCGTCGCGTAAACGACTGTACCGTACGCCGCGTGCCTTGCCCTGTGTTCGGGCAGTTCTATTACCTAAAACCGGAGGTCATTTTTTCTATGCTTCCCATCCTGTTAAAAAATAGCAATAATCCGGCAGCCCGTACCCGCGTTGTATACCCTATTGAAGCAGCGGTGGATTACTTTATCAGCCTGACTGTCACCGGGGCTTTTCTGACGATCCTGATCAAACAGATGGGTGTGTCGGATTCTCTGAACGGCATCATCTCCTCGCTGGTCACCGTTTCTGCAACCATTCAGATATTTACTGCCAGCTTTATGGGTAAGCGCCGCAGTGTGCGCAGAACCTCACTTTTTCTGCAAATTGCGCAGCATCTATTATATGCCCTGCTCTATCTGCTGCCGTTCTTCCGGCTGGGGGCCGGGGTGCAGGTGGTACTGTTTACCGTTATCTACCTGGCGGCAGCGTGCCTGTGCTCTATGGTCAGCTCTGCCAAATTCAGCTGGCTGAATTCCTTTGTAGAACCCGGTCAGCGTGGCATCTATTCTGCCCGTAAAGAGATGATTTCCCTGATCTCCGGCATCATTTACAATTATATTATGAGCCGGGTTCTGGACCATTACGCCGAGGTCGGCGAACTGAATACCGGCTTTTTGATCTGTGCCGTCTCCATTCTGGTACTGATGGTCATTCATATCGTTCTGATGCTGTTGACCGCTGATGCCCCCCAGATCATGCAGGATTTAAAAAACAGTCCCTCTTTAGGCAGCACCCTGAAAATCAACTTTTCCAATCCGGTCTTCCGTAAGCTACTGCTCGTCACCTGCGGGTGGAATTTCTTTTGCTATCTGTCCATCTCCTACTACAGCGTATATATGATCAGTGATATCGGTGTCACGGTCACCTTTATTGCCATCGCCGGTATCGTTTCCAGTTTGGTGCGCACCGTATTCAGCCCGAGATTAGGGAAATATGCCGATAAAAACGGCTTCGCCAGTGCTTTGCAGCTTGGTTTTCTCATTGCCGGCGTCTCCAATATCTGCATGACCCTCTGTTGCCCCGGTGTTCTGGCTAAGCCCATGTACATTCTGTATGTCTCTATCCACGCGCTTTCCATGGGTACACTGAACAGCAGTCTGCTGAATATTCTGTTTCAATATATTCCGAAAAAAGACTGCATGGGCGCGATGGGTCTGTATTCCGCCATCGGCGGTCTAATCGGGTTCGGCGGCTCTTTACTGGGCGGCTGGATTCTGGCAACCGTACAGGCAAACGGCAACCGGGTAATGGGGCTGCCGCTCTACGGTCAGCAGCTGCTGAGCGTATTGACCGTGGCCGGTCTTGTGCTGCTGGTCATCTATATGCGCAAGGTCATTGCCAAACTGCCCCGCTTGGAATAACCCTTCTCCCTCTGTGTCCAACCAAATACCGCCTAAGAGAAAGCCGCACCGTATTCAAAATTCGGTGCGGCTTTTTTAGCAGTGAACCGTCCAACCAAACTCTGCAGTCCGGATAAACCGTCTTTCACCGTTCCTCAATCCTTTTTAAAAACACATCGCTGTTTTCTTCATAGCTGTAGCCCGCCGCAAGCAGGGTCCTGCGGGAGGGGATATTTTCCTTTTCCGGCTGAACAATAATCTGCCTTGCGCCGGGCTCACGTAGGATTTCCTTTTCCAGCGCGGCAATCATCTGCCCTGCCAGCTGCCTGCCCAAATATGCCGGTTCGCCGATCAGATAATCCACGCTGAATGTACCGGCAGCATCCCTGTTTCCGTACCATTTCTCTCCGCCCAAGGCGTAGTCATAATACTGACAAAAGCCCATATCCACCCCGTCATGCTGTACGATATAATGGCGGATAAAAGCGTAAAGATCTTCTCTGCGGGTTACCTCCTCCAGCCACGCCGCAGGGTCTTTGAACCACCTTTTCACATAATCCTGCTGCAGCCAGCGGGCAAACAGAGGCAGATCCTTATCGGTAAATTCTCTCAGTGTGGTCATCTCATTCACCCGTTACCATGCCTGTCCATCCTGGGGCAGACATTCCCTTTTCGGCATTCCAGACAAACTACCCAAACTTGTTTTTATCCCTTGCAATCACCGCGTGGTCCTCTGTCCCTCCGGCTTTTCTTTTCACACCAACACACCGTCTTCTTTTTTCAGCAGTATATTTCAAAATCGCAGACCTCGTTTTTGTTTTTGGTTTTTCCGTCATTGTATCCCGTTGCCCTTGCAAAAAACCGGGAAACCGGCTATAGTTATCTTGCAGGCACCCATTTCCAGCGGTAAAAGAGCCTTGCGATTTTTTCAATTATACCCATATTTTTGCAAAATTGCAATCCGAAAAAAGGATGTGATAAGATGAAAAAAACATTCCGTTACGGTGCCTACCCCACTATGATCACCCCATACAACCGGGACAACACCCTGGATATCGGCGCCGTCCGCGCCCTGGTGGACTGGTACTGGGAAAAAGGATGCGACGGCATTTTCGCGGTCTGTCAATCCAGCGAAATTCATTACCTGACCCTTGCTGAACGCGTACTGCTTGCGGAAACCGTCCGCCTGCAGGCAGATCGGCTGGCTGCTGCAGAGCCCGGCCGCGCCCCTTTGACCGTTGTCGCCTCCGGCCATATCAGCGACCGGTTTGCCGACCAGGTTACCGAGCTGAACGCTATTGCCGATACCGGTATAGATGCCCTGGTTCTCATCTCCAACCGGATGGATATTGAAAACACCGGCGATGCCAGCTGGATAGCTGACTGCGACAAACTGCTGGCTGCTCTGCCCCCAATGCTGCCCTTGGGCGTTTACGAATGTCCCAAGCCCTATAAACGCCTTTTAACCGAGGAGATGCTGCAGTATCTTGTCGGTACCGGCCGGTTTGCTTTTATCAAAGATACCTGTTGCAGCGCACCGCAAATTGCCCAGCGCATTTTGGCCATTGACAGCACCCCAACCCCGGCTGACGGCTACAAACCGGCGTTGTTTAACGCCAATGCCCAAACCCTGCTGCCCAGCCTGCGCAGCGGCGCTATGGGGTATTGCGGCATTATGGCAAACTTTCACCCGGACCTTTACGCCTGGCTATGTAAAAACGATACTGCTCAGCCCCAAAAATCCGAATTGATCGCCACCTTTCTGGGCACCGCCGCCTTTATCGAGTGCGGTCTTGCCTATCCTTGTGTGGCTAAATATCATCTGAACCGATCCGGAGTAAAAATGACGTCTCTTTCCCGCAGCTGCGATGAGTCAAAGATGACCGACTATGATTTTCTGTGCATTGACAACATGGAAAAGCTTGCCGCACATTTTCGTCAGCTGATTGCGGAATAACGCAGTCTGAACCCTACGGTGTTTTGTAAAAGGAGTCTGCTATGATCAACAACCTTTCTGAAAAGCCCTACCAAAAGTTGTCCCAGGTACAGGTGCAGCGTCTCTTTACCCCGGACCCACAACACAACTACAGCCACCATGCTTTTCTGACCGTTTTTAACGGAAAACTATATGCCATCTGGTCCGGCGGCTTTCACAATGAGGATGACTGCGGCCAGCGGGTGATGTTTGCATACACAGCGGATTCTGTCCACTGGAGCGAACCCCGTGTGCTGGTAAGTCCCGCAGAACTGGGCAATGAGCATGCCGTACTGACCGCTGCCGGTTTTTATCAGGAGAACGGCACCCTGTGCATCTATTTTGGCTATTTTGAGTATCTGCCCGAAAGCCTGGTGGAGGGTCACCGTCCCAACGGAGATATTGCCCATTGCAACACCCGGTGTTATTATTTAACCACCTGGGATTTTGTCACCTTTACCCCGCCGCAAACGTTAAACCTGTCCATGGTTTTTAACCATGCGCCCCGGAAAATCAAAAGCGGCAGGCTGATTGCCTGCGGCGGCATCCTGTTCCCCTATAGCGATGACCCTTCCGGCTACGGGTCCTTTACCCACACCGGTATCTACGGTGAAGCCTTCGGGGAGGGGCAGCCGGTGGATGACTCCGCCTCCTTACACACCGTCACCGCCTTTTACGGTTGGCCGGGGCTGATCTGCGAGGGTTCTTTTTTTCAGACCGATGACAGCGTCCTGCATATGATGCTGCGCAGCAATACCGAAAGGCTGTGGTGTACCGAAAGTCGAGATGACGGCGCAAGCTGGTGTCCGCCATTTCCCACTGATTTTTCGGATTGCGGCAGTAAGTTTCATTTTTCCCGTCTGCCGGACAGCCGCTTTTATGCCGTCAGTGACAGTGTACCCGGTTCTAACCGCTGCCCGCTGACGGTCTGCCTTTCCGAGGATGGAGAAAACTTTTCCCGGAGATATATCCTGCGGGACCAGCCCCAGACCCCGCTGTTTCCTGGCATGTTCAAGGGCGGCCTGTACGCATATCCCCACAGCGTCGTATGGGACGGGTGGTTATATGTCATCTATTCCGTCAACAAAGAAGGGGTAGAGGTCTGTCGGGTTCCCTTGGCCGAGCTTTGAGCGAAGCTCCGATTTTCTCCACCTGCTGAAATAGCCGCTTTTAAAAACTGCAAAATAAAAAGGAACTACCCGTGAGAGTAGTTCCTTTTTTTGCTGGTGCCGCTGACCGGGCTTGAACCGGTACGGTGTTTCCACCGAGGGATTTTAAGTCCCTTGTGTCTGCCAATTCCACCACAGCGGCATTTTCAGCATATTTATTTTACCCTTTTTGACCCGTTTTGTCAAGCCAAAACCGCGTTTCGTTGTCGCCTTGCTCTCATTTTTTTGCCGCCCGTAGCCTTTTCTAACCGCTTTTCCCTGTCGAAAGGCTATATTCCGGTCCCTTTTCCACTTGCAATACAAAGGGTTTTAATCTAAAATAGTATATTGGAATTTTATGCTGAAAACAAGGAAAGGATATCTTTTAAAATGCTATTTGCCAAACAGGAAAACGGGGTGCAATGGCTGGTTGTCGGTCTGGGCAACCCCGGCAAAGAATATGAAAATACCCGTCACAACATCGGCTGGCAGGCGCTGGACGCCACCGCAAAGGCCTGGGGCGGAAATATCACCCGCAGCAGGTTCAATGCGCTGGTGGATACCGTAACCGTACACGGTCAAAAGGTTATGCTGATGAAGCCCCAGACCTTTATGAATCTTTCCGGTGAGGCGGTCGGACCGGCAGCGGCTTATTATAAAATACCGCAGCAGCATGTCATTTTACTTTCGGATGATATCAACCTTGCTCCGGGCGTGCTGCGCATCCGCAAAAGCGGCAGTGCAGGCGGACACAACGGCTTAAAAAGTATCATTGCCCATCTGGGTGGGCAGGATTTTCCCCGGGTGCGCATTGGCGTAGGGGAAAAGCCCTGTCCGGAATACGATCTTGCCGCCTGGGTACTTGGCAAATTTTCGCCCGGCGACGGAAAGATCATTGAAAAAAGAATGCTGGATGTAGTGGCTGCGCTGGAGCTGATTCTTGACGGCAAACCGGACGAAGCCATCAGCAAATACAACGGCGCCGTCAAGGGGTAATCTCTGATCTCCCCCTCTTTCTGATTGCCCGCCTGACCTTTTCTGCCGTATCAGACATTTTTGCCGGGTCGGGGTACACTATCTTTCATTTTTCTAAAGGAGTATCGGGATGCTGACCCATTGTATCAAAGCGACTCAGGAATATCATAAGCTGCTTACCGCCATACAAAACGGACAATGCCCCACCGCCCTGTTCGGGCTGCCCCCCACCGGCCGCGCCCAGATGATCAGCTGCCTTGCCGAGGATCTGGCCAGACCGTTTGTACTGGTCTGCCCCGGAGAAGCGGAGGCGACCCGTGCTGCGCAGGATCTGACCGCCTTCGGTCTGTCCGCCGGCATCTGGCCTGCAAGAGATTTGGTTTTGCGCAATATTGAGGGGCATAACCATGAGTATGAATACCGCCGGCTGCAGGTTCTGGGGGATATTGTAGGTGGCCGCATCCGTATTTTATGTGCCGGGGCTGAGGGGCTGCTGCAATATACCATGCCCCGCTTTGATTTTGTCCGCAACACCATGACCCTGCACCCCGGAGATACCGTGCCCCCTAAAGACCTGATACATAAGCTGCACGACGCAGGCTACTACCGGCGGGAGCAGGTGGACGGTCCCGGTCAGTTCAGCGTGCGGGGCGGCATTGTGGATATCTATGCCCCGGATATGGCCCAACCTGCCCGTCTGGAATATTGGGGCGATGAGATCGATAACATCCACAGCTTCGATCTGATGAGCCAACGCCGGGATAAGGAGCTGGAGAAAATCCATCTTTCCCCGGCAAGAGAAGTGCTGTTCGGCGGTGCGGAGCAGACCCTGCAATATATTACCAACGCCATACAGCACCGCACCGGTGCTATAAAAAATCGGCTGGAAAAGGCCGCGGAAGACGAGCTTAGCCAGCTGCGTACCGGGCTGATGCCCAGCTCTTTGGATAAGTTTTATGCACTGCGCTATCCCAAGCCCGCAACGGTGCTGGATTATTTTACCGATCCTGTATTGATGATTGATGAGCCGGGCGCGGTGAAGGAAACCCTGGAGGTCGCCTCCTGGCGTCAGGGCGAGGAGATCAAGGGCCTACTGGAGGAGGGGGTTCTCTGCCCCGTTCTGGCAAAATTCAGCGGGGAGTATTCCGATCTGGTCGCCGCGGCGCAAAACGGTACGGCTGTTTTGCAGGATAACTTTACCCGCAGTCTGAATGACTACTCTCTTAAAACACTGATCTCGGCCAATGCCCATGCGCTGCCGGTGTGGAGCGGCACCGCCGAAAGCCTGATTGAGGATATTGCGCCCCTGATGAAGCAGGGCTATTTTTGCTGTGTTCTTGCCGGAACCGAACGCTCCTCCAATGCCCTGGCCAGAGATCTGGCCGCCGCCGGACTTGCCGCGCTTGCCACCGGCAAGGATGTACTGCCCCGCGCAAGCTTTTGTGCTGTTCTGCCCGGATATGTTTTGGGCGGTGTAGAATACCCCTTTGCCAAATTTGCCTTGTTCACCGGTCGTGCTGCCGGTCTGCAATCGACAAAGCCGGTTTCCCGCAAACGCACAAACAGCGTTTCCAGTCTGGAGGATCTGAAGCCGGGCGAATTTGTTATCCACCAAAATCACGGCGTTGGCCGGTATGAAGGCATCAAACGGCTGGAAATTCAGGGCGTTTTTAAGGACTATTTAAAGGTCGTATATGATAAGGGCGATAGCCTATATGTTCCGGTAACCCAGCTGGATCTGCTGGGAAAATACGACACCGACGCCGAGCCCGGCAGTGTCAAGCTGGCAAAACTGGGCGGCAGCGAATGGCAGCGCGCCAAAAACAAGGCCCGTACCGCCACCGAGGAGATTGCCGGTGAGCTGGTAGAACTGTACGCCAAACGCCAAAAAAGCGCAGGTGTCGCCTTTGATCCGGACACGGAATGGCAACGGGATTTTGAAGCCCGTTTTGAATACGACGAGACCGATGACCAGCTGCTCGCCATCAGTGAGATCAAGCGGGATATGGAAAAAGCCCGTCCCATGGACCGACTGCTATGCGGGGATGTGGGTGTAGGCAAGACCGAGGTCGCCCTGCGCGCCGTTTTTAAGTGCGTGATGAGCGGCAAGCAGGCTGCCATCTTAGCCCCCACCACCCTGCTTGCCTGGCAGCATTACCAGACCTTACTGCACCGGATGGACGGCTTCCCCATTCATGTCGGGCTACTGAATCGGTTCCGCTCCCCCGCACAGCAAAGGCAGACCGTTGCGGATATGGCCAATGGCGTCTGCGAGGTGGTTGTTGGCACCCATCGTCTGCTTCAAAAGGATATTCGTTTCCGGGATTTGGGCCTACTGGTCATTGACGAGGAGCAGCGTTTCGGCGTGAAACACAAGGAAAAGCTGAAACAGAGCTTTGTGGGGGTGGATACCCTGACCCTTTCGGCCACCCCCATCCCCCGTACCCTGAACATGGCCATGAACGGTATCCGGGATCTTTCCAGTATTCAGCAGCCGCCGGTAGAGCGGCAGCCCATTGAGACCTATGTACTGGAACACGATGACAGCATTGTTATGCAGGCCCTGCGTAAGGAGCTTGCCCGCGGCGGTCAGGCATATTATCTGCACAACCGTGTGGAGACGATTTCGACCTGTGCCAACCGGATCGCAAATGCGCTGCCAAACGCCCGTGTAGGTATTGCCCACGGTCAGATGGATGAGACGGAGCTTTCTAAAATCTGGCAGCAGTTGCTGGACAATGAGATTGATATTTTGGTCTGTACCACCCTGATAGAAACCGGGGTGGATGTGCGAAACTGTAACACCCTGATTGTCGAGGACGCCGACCGTCTGGGGCTTTCTCAGTTGTATCAGATCCGCGGCCGGGTAGGGCGCAGTGGTCGTAAAGCCTATGCCTATTTTACCTTCCGCCGCGATAAGGTACTGACCGAGGTCTCGCAAAAACGGCTGAGCGCCATTCGGGAGTTTACCAGCTTTGGCAGCGGCCTGCGCATCGCCATGCGGGATATGCAGATACGGGGCGTGGGTAATCTGCTTGGTGCCAGCCAGCATGGTCATATTCAGGCGGTGGGCTATGACCTGTATATGAAGATGCTGAATCAGGCCCTTGCCAAAGCAAAGGGAGAGGCCTTACCTCCGGACAAAAGCGATTGCCTGATTGACATCACCGCGGATGCCTATATCCCGGATGACTACATCCCCGGTACCACCGGCCGCATAGAAGCGTATAAGCGGATTGCTGCCATTGAAAACGAGGAGGACATGCAGGATGTCCTTGCAGAGCTTGCCGACCGTTACGGACCGGTGCCGGATTGTGTTAAGGGACTGGTGCAGATCAGCTTTATCCGGGTGGGTGCCGCTGTCCTGGGCATCCGGAAAATAAGCCAGCGGGACGATACCCTGCTATTGTACAGTGACAAGATGACCAGACCGCTGCTGCACTGCCTGCTTGTTGCACTGCGCCAGAAAACTTCCGTCAACACTTCGGCAAGCCCCTATCTTGCGGTTCATTTTTCGCCGGAAGAAAAGAACACCGATGTGTTAAGCCAGGTGCTGCGCTGCTGGGAGCAGGCTGCAGCGGATGCCTCAAGCCTGCCGCCGAAGCCGGAGGTGCCCCAAACGCCTGCCGCCCCGGTCACCAACGGGCTGATGAGCGGCCGCAGCAGCTCCACTGTCGGCAAATCCGCCAAAAAATAACGGTCAAGCCCATTGCCAAACCAAAGGAAAAACCGGACAGTCTCTGTTTTCGACGCAGAGAACTGTCCGGTTTATTTGCATTATTCCGGAATAAAAATCCCTTTGATCTCCTGCATAAGCTGCGACGGTAAAGACAGGGCCTCCACCGTCTGCTGCATATGCGTGTCGCTGCCCGGGCTGACAATAGGATAGATATTTTGCGGCTGTGCCAGCAACCAGGCAAGACATACTGTAGATACCGCCAGACCTTCCCGATCTGCCAGCTGCTTCGCCTGCTTCAGTCTGCGCCGGTTTTCCGGACAATCGTACTCCGCAATGGGCGCCCAGGAAATGCACCGATCTATGGGCAGGGTTCCATCCGGGTCAAACTTGCCGGAAAGATATCCTCTGCCCAGGGCGGAATAGGCAAATACTGGCAGTTGGGTCGCCGTATAGGCCGCCCGCTCCGCTGCCTGTCCCGCGCCGGAGATGGTGATGCTGCGCCCCCAGGGGTCATGTACCATCTCCGCCAGACTGTACGCCGGACTGGATACCCGGATTGTCTCTAATCCGTGGCTTTGGGCATAGGCGTTCGCTTTTTCAATCCGCGCCATACTCCAGTTGGATACCCCGAAATGCCGCAGCTTACCCTCGGCTTTCAGGGCATTCAGCTCCTCAATAATCGGCTCCACCGGCATAGAGGGGTCATCCCTATGCAACACATACAAATCCGTGTAGTCGGTCTGCAGCTTTTGCAGGGATACGGTGATCTGTTGTCGGATGCACCCGGCAGTCAGCTCATCTGTACTGCCACCCTGTCCCGGATTGCAGCCCTTATCCACCAGGGTGAGCTCTTCCCGCCGGTTTCCCTTTGCAAGCCATTTGCCGAAATTTTCTTCGGCATTGCCATAGCTGCGCGCCGTATCAAATACCGTAAACCCCGCCTGCAGCGCAGCGTCCAAGCAGTCCGCGGCCTCGGCGGCGTCATCACTTAAGATATGACCGTTGGCGGTACCGTAAACCAGCCTGGATAACGGCTTTTCAGACAGCTTTTCATCCGTTATGTATTGCACGGTAAAACCTCCCTTTCCCTACTGGCACTCCTCAACGGCTATCACCACATGGGGTATCTCTGTCAAGCTACTCACTTCCAGCTCAATATGCCGGTCAAAAACAAGGTTTATCCCCAGGTTACCCTGCGTGCTGCTGCGCGGAGCAAAGATCTGATAACTGAACGGATGACTGATTTTTCCGCGCAGGGCGTTCAGCACGTCATTGACCGCCCGCAGATCGTCCAGCTCCAGATAGATGACCTCGGTGGTTTTCCACTTGCGTTCAAATCGGGCAAAAAAGATGATGGTAATTAAAAACAGACCGCTGACCGCAAGCGCACCGGTATAAAAGCCGTAACCCAGGGCGATACCAATGGTTGCCGTTGTCCACACGCCCGCCGCAGTGGTCAAGCCGGTGATCATATTGTTATTTTTCAGGATGATCATTCCGGCGCCCAAAAAGCCTATACCGCTGATTACCTGTGCCGGCAGGCGCATAACATCCCCACTTAAACCGGCAAACCGAGTGATATACACACTGGTCAGCGAGGTCATGCAGGCGCCCAGGCACACTAATATATGGGTACGCATACCTGCTGCGCGTCCGTGACGGGCGCGCTCACTTCCGATCAGGCTGCCGACCAGCACAGCAACCACCAACCTCAAAATACTTTGCCAGACAAAATTGCTCATTTTCAATGGAATCCTTTCTGTTATCGGCATAGGGCTGTAGCTGTCCCTACCTTTTTCTATGCACTGCTGTCTAACCATATGTTTATGCCTTAGTGTACCATTCTTTGTGAAATGTTGCAAGCAATTTTATCTTTTATGTCACGCAAAACCTCCTGTCCGCGTCAAACGGGCAGGAGGTCCTTTTCGGCATTTTTGTTTGAATAAGCTTGTCCCTTACTCCACAGTCTGCAGCAGCTGGCCAAGGGTGATTTCCGGGTTAGCCATCCCCTGCCGGATAACATTTACAGTTCCCTCATGGAAAGCCTGCAACTCCTTTTGGGTTGCTGCGTGGGAACGGTACTCATAATAGCAGTCCATCCCGTTATCCACCAGGCTGGGAATCATTAAGGTGTACAGTACAAAGCAGAATCGTCCAGAGCTTACGCCGCCCAGCTCCACCTTCCAGCCCTCCGGCGCGGTAAATGCGCCGTGAGGCAAAACAGAAAACAGCATAGATGCGGTATTGGCCCCCGGCATTTTTCGCTGCTCTACCTCTTCCATCACCTTGAACATCTCGCCGGAGGGCATATCCGCATGGCGCATGACCTCCCGGCTGGTATCCGTTGTACGGCGTAGTGCCTCAGCAAAGGTCACATTCTCCTCCAATACCATGCGCAGCGGCACCGAATCCATCATGCAGCCGCCGCAGCGCTTTTCTGCCAGGGTAGCGCGCCGGTTCAGCAGGCTTAACACATATACGTCCCGGGTGTTCTCATTGTAACGGGATAGCCAGGTGCGCATGCCCATATAAACCAGGCTTTGCATGGTCGTTTTCTGCTCCATACAAAAGTCCAACATCCTGGCGGTTTCCTCGCCGGAGATATGACATTTCAGTGTCTCCGATTTATCATGCAGCAGATCCAGCGAATTGACACAGGAGAAATTGGGGTCTTTTTTCTTTTTGCGCATGGCGTTCAGCTGACGCATACTGTCGATACCCGCGTAAAAGCTGGTACCGGCTTTGGAAAAATAGTCCAGGTAAAACCTACGGTGCTGCGCCTGCTTTTCCTGATCTGCCGCGCGGGCATACTCCTTTTGGATAACATCCTCAAACCTCGATAGCGGCCGGGGCAGCTCCGTCCCCTTTTCCAGCGCGTCATAAACCTCTAACAGATCCTTAAAAAAGGCAAACACCGCAAACAAATCCATGCTGGCGTGGTTGATGTTCAGGTAAATACCGCTGCGCCCGTCCGGTGTACGAAATAGCTTCATGCGCCAGGATTCCCCGTTTTGATACCTGACCGGGGTCGCCGCATCCTTCTTCAGCCATGCCATCAGACTGTCCTGCGTTGCCCCTGTAAAATCCAGAAAAGGTACCTCTGGCAAAGCATACTCCGGCAAAAAATATTGAAGAATCTGTTTCTTTTCCTTGCAGTAAAAGATACGCAGGCTGTCGTTGCGGGCAATTTCCTCAGCTATTGCCCGCCGCATCAGATCAAAATCTATTGCTTTTTCCGCAATCAGATATACCGGCACCTGTACCACATTTTTGTGCAGGCAAAATTCCTGCATCACGACAGCGGCCAACTGCGAATTTGTCAGCGGATACATCTTTACCCCGTTCGGTCTTTTGCTCATGCACTGTTCCCCCTTTTTCAGTCCGAAACCTTTTTACAATAAAAGATTTGTTTACTGTACCTGTTTTCTCCAAAGTGTTTTGCTTTATTAACCTTTTATGTTTTTTATTATATTGAAATATTCTTTCAATTCAATCACTTCACTTCAATTTCACATCTCTTCACTTTGTTTTCACATTACATCACAGCTCTTTCACATTTATAGATTGTCCTCTGCCTCCGGGTTTTCTTATAAGCCCAAACGGGATATTATTTGACATCCTCATCAAAATGTAGATTTGTCAATGATGTGA
>DCHC01000029.1 GCA_002314755.1 Faecalibacterium sp. UBA1762
ATCAATTTATCGAGGTTCCCAATATTATTACAATGTGAAATGTGAAAAAACAAGGAGAATCAATGTACAATTATCTCATCATCGGCTCCGGCCTATACGGTGCCGTGTTCGCCCAACAGGCGAAGGCCGCCGGAAAATCCGTTCTTGTTATCGACAAACGTAACCACATCGCCGGCAATGTCTACACCGAGAAGGTAGAGGGAATCGACTTCCACAAGTACGGTGCGCATATTTTCCACACCAACAACAAGCAGGTTTGGGAATATGTCAATCGCTTTGTGGACTTCAACCGTTTCACCAACTCCCCGGTGGCAAACTACAAGGGGGAGCTGTACAGCCTGCCCTTTAATATGTACACCTTTCATAAAATGTGGGGTGTGGTGACACCGCAGCAGGCTGCGGAAAAAATAGCCCGGCAGAAGGCTGCCGCCGGTATCACACAGCCCAAAAATCTGGAAGAGCAGGCCATCAGCCTGGTGGGTACGGATATCTACGAAAAGCTGATCAAGGGATATACCCAAAAGCAGTGGGGTAGACCCTGCGATCAGCTGTCTGCCTTTATCATCAAACGGCTGCCGGTGCGCCTGACCTTCGATAATAACTATTTTAACGCTTTGTATCAGGGCATTCCGGTTGGCGGGTATACCCGGCTGGTAGAAAATCTGCTGCAGGGTATTGAGGTGCGGTTGAACACCGATTATCTGCAGCACAAAACGCAGCTGGATACTCTGGC
This sequence comes from Faecalibacterium sp. UBA1762, assembly GCA_002314755.1. Classification (GTDB taxonomy): domain Bacteria; phylum Bacillota; class Clostridia; order Oscillospirales; family Ruminococcaceae; genus UBA1762. The sequence continues at coordinate 734 of DCHC01000029.1, forward strand.
GGAAAAGGTGGTTTATACCGGCCCCATCGATGCGTATTTTAACTATCGGCTGGGCGCACTGGAATATCGCAGCGTCCGGTTTGAAAATGAGGTGCTGGATATCCCAAATTATCAGGGCAATGCCGCGGTCAACTACACCGATGCCGAGACCCCCTATACCCGCATTATAGAGCATAAATGGTTTACCTTCGGTAAGGATGAGGACGGCAACGATCTGCCCAAGACTGTGATCAGCAGGGAGTATTCCAGCGAATGGAAGCCGGGAGATGAACCCTATTATCCGGTTAACGATGAAAAGAATACCGCCCTGTATGCCCGGTACAAGCTTTTGGCAGAACAGCAGCCAAAGGTGCTGTTTGGCGGTCGTTTGGGTGAATACAAGTATTACGATATGGATGCGGTCATTCTTTCCGCCCTGCAGCGTGCCAGGGCAGAGCTGGAATAAGCCCCCAAAAGGTACTGCCCGGGGTGCGGCATTGCCCGGGACGGTATGAACCGTCCCTAAAAAAAGAAAGGAAGGAAGCGTCATGCGAAAAAGAAACGGAGAAATATTGTACCGAATTCGGCTTTGGGCTGATTTTGTCATTGTAATTCTTTCCCTTTTTTGTGTGGTGCCGCTTTCCTTTTTCTTTGGCGGGGCAGGCGGTAACGGGGGACAGTATGCCAATGTGCTGCAGCTTATGCCGTTTAGCTACGGGTTGGGCATTGTGATCACCTACCATGTCACCGGTCTGTACCGACACAACACCAAGGGTAAAATGCTGGATAAGCTGCTGATCCTTTTCGGTATCAACGGTCTGTGGATGCTTTTTCAGTTTTCTATGCTGCATGTACTGCAGCTGACCGACTTTTACACCCGGGTGATGATACGCCACTATTTTTTATCCAGCAGCTTGATTGCCTTTAAAGAGCTATGCATCAAAGGGGTAAAGGCGGTTCTGTACCAGTGCGGTTATCTGCAAAAGCGGTATGTCATTGTGGGCTGCGGTCACCTGGCACAACAGTATTACAGTGATATTCTGAATAACAAAACCCCGGAGATTGTCATTGTCGGTTATTTCGGCGCGCCGGACCGGCAGGGTGTGGGTTGCTGGCTGGGGGAGTATGAGCAACTGTCGGATGCTTTACCCGGGCTGGATGTAGACCAAGTCATTCTTGCCATGGAAAGCGACGAGATGCCCCTGATGCGGGAGGTCATTGCCTGTGCGGACAAAGAGGGGCTGCGCCTTTCTCTGATTCCGTTTTTAAACGATTTCCTGCCCCCTCATGTGACCATGGATATTGTGGGCAAAAGCAAGCTGATCGATATGCGCGCCACCCCGCTGGACAATATTGTTAAAAAAAGCACCAAGCGGTTAGTGGATCTGGCGGGTGCGCTGCTGCTGGTCATTGTGACCGGTCCCCTGATGCTGGCAACTGCCGTTGGGGTCAAGCTATCCAGTCCGGGGCCTGTCTTTTTTAAGCAGGACCGTGTGGGCAAGGATCAAAAGCCTTTTCGGATGCTCAAGTTCCGCAGTATGCGGGTAAATGCCAGCCAGGATACCGCCTGGAGCACCGACAGCGACCCCCGCAAGACCCGGTTTGGCAGCATTATCCGTAAGCTTTCTATTGATGAGCTGCCCCAGCTATTCAATGTGATCAAGGGGGATATGAGCCTGGTGGGTCCCCGTCCGGAAATACCCCATTATGTCCGCCGGTTTAAAGAGGATATTCCCATGTATCTGATCCGCCAGCAGGTCAAGCCGGGTATGACCGGTCTTGCCCAGGTAAACGGTTTTCGGGGGGATACCAGTATTGAGCAGCGGGTCAAATACGACATTTGGTACATAGAAAACTGGAGCCTGGAGCTGGATATCAAGATATTGTTAGAGACGGTTTTTCGCGGTAAGTTTGTCAATAATGAGGAGCTGGAACCGGCCAATAAAGCCTGATATCCGGCGAAAACCGACAGCCGAAATCTACAGCATTGCACCGGGAAAGGAATAAAAGATGGATATCCGGGTACTTGTTGCCACCCATAAAAAGACAAGGATGCCAACGCGGGGCTGCTACCTGCCAATACAGGTGGGCGCTGCCTATGGCGGGGATTTCTGTGACGTAAAGGATAATACCGGGGACCATATTTCGGATAAAAATACAAGCTTTTGTGAGATGACCGCGCTGTACTGGGGTTGGAAAAACCTGCAGGCAGACGCCATTGGTCTATGCCATTACCGGCGGTATTTTACCCGGCGTGCAATAGGCAATGTATGGAAGATACTGGTAACCGAGCCGGAGGTGGAGCGCTATCTGCAACAGGTGCCGGTCATTTTACCCCGCAAGCGCAATTACTGGGTTGAGACCAATTACTCCCAGTATATTCATGCCCATCATATACAGGATCTGACCCTGACCCGGCAGATTCTGCAGCAAAAATATCCGGATTATCTGGAACCGTATGACCGTGTGATGAAAAAAACCACCGGATATCGGTTTAATATGTTTATCATGCAAAAACCGGTGCTGGAAGCCTACTGCAGTTGGCTGTTTGATATTTTATTTACTCTTGAATCGCAGCTGGATACCACCGGTTATTCCGACTATGACAGGCGGGTCTTCGGCTTTGTGGCAGAGCGTCTGTTGGATGTGTGGATTGAAAAAAACAAGATAGCCTATATCGAGCTGCCGGTGCGCAGCACCGAAAACCAGCACTGGTGTAAAAAAATAGCGGCATTTTTGCTGCGTAAGATTACCTACAACAAAGCTCAAAAAGACTGATTCGCAATCATACCACAGGGTACGAGGGCTTTTTAGATAGAATACAGAGGTTAAAGAAAGCTATGTCGATCATCCCGGTTTTGCTGTTGAATATTACGGCGTTGCTGCTGTCCCACAAAAACAAAAAGGACAGTGCCGTCAATCTGTTGACCCTGCTGATGGGTGGCCTATGTGTTATCTATCTGTCGGCATTGGTCAATTTGCTTTTTTGGGGTACGGTGCTGGTATACTGTGCTCTGGCAGGGTACGGTATTTATGTTGCCTGCCGCATGGGTTTTAAAAACCTTCCGGGGGCGCTGCGGTCCGGTATGACAGTGTCGCTTGCCCTGTTTGATTTGTCATATGTGGTATTTGCCCTTTTATATCTGTTAAAAAAGCCGTTGGTATACTATTGGGACGAGCTGAGAATCTGGGCACCCTCGGCAAAATATGTATTCTATTACAATAAGCTGTACAGTATAGGTACCAACGCCTTGACCTGTGACCAGAACTATCCGGCAGGCAATGCGCTGCTGACCTATTTTACCCAGTTTTTTGCCGGTGAATTTCAGGATTATTTTATTTTGCTTGCCTATGCAGTACTGCTTTGCGCTGTTTTTGCTGCAGCAGCGGCTTTGGTACAAAAAAAGACCGGCAGCAAACCGGTGGCAGTAGGTACCTTTTTATTGTTGCTGATATTGCCGTTTACCTTTATCTATCATTCTGCCGCGGTAAATTACAGTCAAATCTCCCATGCCTACGCCACTACGATGGTGGATTATAACATAGCCGTGGTATTTTTGGCAGTGATTGTGCTATACCTGTACAGTCAGGGGCAGCTGGCTTATCTGTTGCCCATGGCATTTTTGGTCACGGTCAAAAAGAACGGTATTTTCTTTTCGCTGATCGCCCTATGTATTCTTGCCTGTTTTGCGGTGTTTGCCCCAAGGCAAACCCGTAAAAAGTTGCCGGTGCTTTTGCGTAACGCGGTATGCGCTGCGGCGGTACTGGCGGTTTGCTATGGCGGGTGGCAGTGGCATGTAAACCGTTTTACTGTTCCGGTTGTCGGCAACAGCTATGGCCTCAGCTATGACCATACCGATCCGGCGGAGCCGGAGCAGACGGTCGGGGAGGAACCGGATCCCCGTTTTATCCCTGTATCAGAGGCTACTCCCCTGGCAATTGTTATCCCCCGCCTGCGCAGCGCCAGATATCAGCAGATCCTTGCCGAAATAGGTTACAATTATAAAACCAACCGCGAGACTGTCTTCGGCAGAGATGTTTTTCTGATCCTCGGCCTGGCAGTATTGGGGGTTCTCAGTGTCATTTTCAGCAAAAAAGAAGATAAGCTGCCGCTGTTTTTGATCGTACTGGGTATGACGGTCGGCTGCTATCTCTATGGGCTGGTGATCGGCTATCAAATGCAGTTCTATCACGATTTAATGGTGGAATATCCCCGCTACATGGTCAACTATTATGCGGCATGGGTGATGCTGCAGATAGTGCTGTTTATGGTGTTTCCCTCTAAAAAGCTCGCCCTGAAAACAGCATTTATCACGGTAACCGTTTTGTTTACCGTCAAAAATTCGGTGCTGTGGAACCCGGCCATGACGGTTTTTGACAAGGGACAAAATACCTATGCTGCCGAGCAACAGCTGCGCGCGGAATTTTCTCAGGTCAAATCGCAGCTTTCTTTTGGGGATCGGGTATGCCTGGTATCTCCTTATCAGGATACACAGCTATGGTATTCCTTCCGGTATGAGCTGTTGCCCTATCTTTGCGGGTGTGACACATTGGGTACCGATATTGATTTTTCCGTCGGCTTTTGCACGCCGAAGCAGTACAATTCCGAAAAACCGAATATGTATTTTGCGGATAAGGAAACCTATCGGCAGATTATGACAGAGTATTTTGATTATATCTACATCTATCAGCCGGAGGAGGAGTTTGTCGCCTCTTATGCTGACCTGTTTTCGGACGGTATTGCGGAGGGCGGTCTGTATCAGGTGACACAGGGCGATGTTCCCATGAGGAGGGTACAGTGAAAAAGCTTTTTACAGTGGAGACCTTAAAAAAGTGCATGACGCTGAAAATGCTGTACCTGATAGGGGCGGCGGGTCTTGTATTATTTCACCTGGCATACGGGGTCTGGTATCAGGTACTGGCGTACCAAAAGCAGACCCTGTCGCTGGCAGATTTTCAGCCGGTGGATACAGAGCTTTCCGGTGCTGATACAGTGTACAATTTAACGGATGACCCCCAACTGATCTATACCGGCAGGGTCAAAAGCCTGTGGATCAAATGCAGCTTTTCTGCCCAGCCCGGAGAGGTGGTCGCCTTTTATTCCCGCGGCACGGCAAACGAATGGAGCGCTGACCGTATGCGCTACGCCAGGCAGATAGATGGCTATTATGTCTTTGACTTTCCGGTTGGGATTAACCAGGTACGGTTTGATCCCGGGGCATATGCTTCGGTTGAAACACAGGTAGAGGACATTCAGATCAACGCCGGTGGCTTGGCGGAAAAAATCGGCTTCACCTATGGGGAGCTGCTGTATTGGCTGATACTGCCTATGCTGGTGTATCTGGTTATCGCGTTTGTGCGGTACGCTGTTTTTGAAGAAAATTTATAGCCTGCTTTTTGCTGACCGCACCGGTAACCGCTGCCTGTGCGGCCAGTGTTTTTATCCGGCCTGTCCGACCTTGACGGAACGCATGGCTTGCATTATAATGAAGAAAAACTAAAAAGGGCATAGAGGAGTGAAGAATGATGTTAAATGTAACAGGTTCGGTTGAAAAGGATACTTCTACCGTCGCCATTGCGGGCAGGGTGGATTCTGTCAACGCCGCCCAGCTGGACGAGCAGATCGGCGCGGCCGATGTGGCGGAAAAACTGGTACTGGATGCAGAAAAGCTGGAATATATCTCCAGCGCTGGTCTGCGGGTACTGCTGAAATACCGCAAAAAGCATCCGGATCTGGAGCTGATCAACGCCAGCGCTGAGGTGTACGATATTCTGGATATGACGGGTTTTACCCAGATGTTTAAGGTCAAACGCGCCTACCGCAGTGTTTCGGTAGAGGGTTGTGAGGTTATCGGTCGGGGGGCCAACGGCGAGGTCTACCGGCTGGATCCGGATACCGTGGTAAAGGTATATCTGAACGACGGCAATCTGGAGGATATTGAACACGAGCGGGAGGTTGCCCGCAAGGCTTTGGTGCTGGGTATTCCCACTGCCATCTCCTACGATGTTGTCAGGGTGGGGGAGCATTATGCTTCCATGTTTGAGATGCTCAACGCCAAGTCCTTTTCCAAGCTGCTGGCAAATGACCCGGACAAGGTGCCGGAGATTGCCGTGATGTATGTGGAGCTGTTAAAGCTGATCCATTCCACTGAAGTGCCGGAGGGCGAGCTGCCGGATCAGCGGGAGGTTCTGTTTGGCTGGCTGGCGGACCTGAACGGCGAGCTGCCCCAGGATGTATACCAAAAGCTGGATACACTGTGCCATACGGTACCCCATGACAACCATATGATTCACGGGGACTACCACATTAAAAACGTGATGCTGCAAAACGGCGAGGTCATTCTGATCGATATGGATACTCTGGCAATCGGCCATCCGGTGCTGGAGATGGCATCGGTCTTTAATGCTTATATCGGCTTTTACTCGGTTGAAAAGCCGGTGGACGTCAGCTTTTTGGGCATTCCTTACCAGACCGGCGTTGCCCTGTGGAAGGAGACGCTGCGGCTTTACTACAACACCGATGACGCCGCCCAGTTGGATCTGCGGGAGAAGCAGGCAAAAACGGTGGGTTTGATCCGGCTGCTGAGAAGAAGCCTGAAAAGGAGCGGTGATCCCGTTTTTGTGGATTACTGCAAAAAGGAGCTTTGCTCCCTGGCAAACGAGCTGACGACCTTGATTTAAGGACGGAACCAAAGAAATGTTTTATCATCCGGATTTACATCTGCATTCCAATGTATCCGACGGCAGCGATACCCCCCTGCAGCTGTTGGAAAAGGTGCGGCAGACCGATATTGATCTTTTTGCCTTGACCGATCATGATACCTATCAGGGCTGTCGGCAGATCCAGCAGGCTCTGCAGCCGGGGGATCCGGCATTTTTGGCGGGGGTGGAGTTTTCCTGTCGGGACGGGCTGGGAAAATATCATATCTTAGGGTATCGGTACGATACCAACAAGCCTTCCATTGTGGATGCGGTACAGCTGACCCATGACGCCAGAAGGCAAAAGGCTGTCAACCGGCTGCAGTTCTTGCAGGAAAATTACGGCTATACCTTTACCGAAGAAGAAAAGCGGCAGCTGTTCGCCAACCCCAATCCGGGCAAGCCCCATATCGTGACCCTGCTGCTGCAAAAAGGATATATTCGGGAAAAGGCAGAGGGCTTTGCGCTGTTGGGCAAGTATCACAGTGTGGAACGGGCGCTGACACCGGAGGAGGCTATTGATGCGATCCTGCAGGCGGACGGCGTTCCGGTTCTGGCACACGGCATTCTGGGTACCGGCTCTGCCGATTTATCTCTTGTGCAGATCGAAGAGCGGGTCAAACGGCTGAAAGGCTTTGGCCTGATGGGGCTGGAATGTTACTATTCCGGCTATCGGCCCGACCAGCAGCAGATTATGCTGCAGCTGAGCGAACAGTATAATCTGATGGTCACCGCCGGCAGTGACTATCACGGCAAAAACAAAACGGTCGCACTGGGAGAAACGGGCACGCCGGACCCGGAAAAAATGCAGCGTTTTTACCGGGCAGTAAAAACCTTGCTTGGAATTTAATGCGGAAAAACGGGAGGGGATAAACATGCCGTTGAGCAGCTGCACCTTTGATTTTACCCGGAATGACGGGCCGATGCGTCCTATGCACGCAGTCAATAACGGACCGGTTTACAAGTTTACGGAGGATCAGCGCATTACCAATCTGCCTGCCTTTTGTCAGGCGGGTATTCCTTACGCGCGTACACACGACGCTTCCTTTTTCGCATCCTACGGCGGCGAGCATACGGTGGATATACACGCCATTTTCCCCGATTTTGATCGGGACGCGGACGATGCTGCCGCTTACGATTTTTGTGTGACCGATGAGTACCTAAAGGTCATGGCGTATGCCAAGGTGGAGCCGTTCTACCGGTTGGGCAGCAAAATTGAGCATGGACCCAAAAAATACGGGACACTGGTGCCTAAGGATTACACCAAGTGGGCAAAAATAGCGGAGCATATTATTGCTCACTACACTGAGGGCTGGGCAGACGGCTTTACCTATAAAATTGACTACTGGGAGATCTGGAATGAGCCGGACGGAGCAGCCGATGACGCGAACTATGTGGACAAAAAGTGCTGGGGAGGTACCAAGCAGCAGTTTTTCGATTTTTACGGGGTAGTATCCCGTTATCTGAAGGCGCGTTTTCCCCATCTGAAGATCGGCGGCCCGGCAGTATGCTATCCGCTGACAGACTGGGCAAGCGACTTTTTAAGCTATGTGGTCAACAATCAGCTACCGCTGGATTTCTTCTCCTGGCACACCTATACCAATGAGCCGGATTTTATTCTGCAGACGGCCACCAATACCCGTGCCGTTCTGGATGAGTTTGGGTTGACCCGGACCGAGAGTATCCTAAACGAGTGGAACTATGTCAAGGGCTGGACAGGGGATGACTGGCTGTATTCTCTGCGCAGCGAAAAAGGCCTGAAAGGCGCGGGGTTTATTGCCGCAACCATTGCAGAAGCGCAGTACCGTCCGCTGGACCTTTTGATGTATTATGACGCCCGGCCCTGTGCTATGAACGGTATGTTCTGTACCGATTTTGTCTGTGATAAGCTAAAAGGGTACTATCCGTTCTGGATATTCAATAAGCTATACCGGTTGGGGACGGCGGTTCCGTATACCCAAAAGGAGGGGAAGATCTATGCCTGCGCCGCCGCCGGCAAAGGCAGAAAAGGGATTATGCTAACCCATTATCAGGATCTGGACAAGGCGGCGCCCCAGCGACTGACCCTGACCTTAAAGGGACTATCTGCCGGAACCAGCAGGCTGAGCTATTACATTCTGGATGGGGAGCATGACTGCACCCTGTTTAAGCAGGAGAAGACCAATGCGCAAGAGTTTACCGCTTATCTGACCCTGCAGCTATTTGCGACGGTCTATATTGAGATAGAAGAGGATTGATATCCGTTTTGCCGAATAAAACAAGGAGTGGTTTTCAAAATGGCTAAAATCAGTGAAGTGGATAAAAACCTTGCAGTAACCCCCGGTACCCTACGGCCGGATACGGTACTGCACGACTGCAGAGAAAGCTGCTTTTCGCTGCACGGGCTACTGTGGGAGGGGGATACCTTTCGCCGTATACCGGAAAAGCTTGCGCAAAACACAAACTCCGGTGTAGCGGTACTGCACACCAACACCGCGGGCGGTCGGCTGCGCTTTCGTACGGATAGCGACCATCTTGCGGTCATTGCGCATCTGCCGGAGCTTTGCAGTTTTCCCCATATGCCGTTGACCGGCAGTAGTGGCTTTGATGTGTATGTGGATAACCTGTTCCGCCGCCAGATCATTCCGCCCATCGACTGCGGCGGTAAGTATGACGGTATTGTGGAGCTGGACGGTCAGATGCATGAGATCATGATCGGCTTTCCGTTGTACAATGATGTGACTTCTTTGACGGTAGGTCTTTCGGAAAAGGCGAATATCCTGCCACCCAAGCCCTACCGGATCGAAAAGCCGGTGGTATTCTACGGCTCCTCTATCACCCAAGGGGGATGCGCCAGCCGTCCCGGTACCAGTTACCAGGCAATTCTCTCCCGCGAGATGGATTTTGACTATGTCAATCTGGGCTTTTCCGGCTCTGCTGCTGCAGAGCAGTGCATGGCAGAATATATCGGCGGTCTGACGATGTCCGCCTTTGTGATGGATTACGATCACAATGCCGCTTCGCTGGATTATCTGCGTGCCTCCCATGAGCCGTTTTACCGCACCATTCGCAGGCTGCAGCCTGATTTGCCGATTCTGATGACCAGCGCGCCCAACAACCGCCTTTCTGCGCCGGTGTGGGAGCAGCGTCGGCAGCTGATACGGGAAAATGCTGCCGGATTTATTGCCGAGGGCGATAAAAACCTGTGGTATATTGACGGAAATGATCTGTGGGGAACCGACGGCTGGGACAGCTGTACAGTGGATTGCAACCACCCCAACGATCTGGGCTTCTGGCGTATGGCAAAGGCCTTTGCACCTGCTTTGCAGGAGATGCTGTACGGCTGTTAACGGCTGCAGCAGTTTGCTTGCGTAAGAAGGAATTGTCAAACCGCACAGGTAGAGCACGTTGTGCGGTTTTTGTCAAAGAGGAGCAATGCATCTTGAAGGATACGCAAAAAACAAAAAAATGGATTTTTCCGGCAGTAGGAGCGGCAGTCGTTCTTTTGACAGTTGCGGCGCTGAGTATTTTTTGGGCAAACAATGCGCCGGAGACGGTAGACAATGCCGAATCGCAGGTGGAAAATGTGACGCCCGCACAGGAGGAACCAAACACCACGGATCCGGACGAGCAGGAGATTTTGTCTTTTTTGGAGGGACTGGCTAAAACGGACAGTATTCCGGCACTGGGCGATGTGGTATCCGAGGACGGCATTACCAATATTCTGATTATCGGGACCGATGAGCGGACAGAGGAGTTCAGTGATGATGCCCGGGGAGACGTCTGTATGTTGTGGTCTATGAATCGGCAGACCGGCGCGATCTCGCTGGTCAGCTTTGAACGTGGGACCGGGGTACCGATTCTTTCGGGGGAGTATCAGGGCCAGTGGGACTGGTTGACCCACACCTTTCGTTACGGCGGTGCCCAGTTGATGATGCAGGAAATTGAGGAATGCTATAAAATAGAGGTATCCCATTATCTGAGGTTTAACTTTTATGGCTTTATTACCGTTTTAGATACTGTCGGCGGTGTGGATATAGAGCTGTCCGGGGCAGAGGCAGAATATCTGAATCAATGCCGGACTGCAGAAAGAGAAAACTTGCCTGCCCTGACCGCCGGGGTGAACCACCTGGACGGTGAGGATGCTTTGCAGTACGCACGGATGCGCGCCACAGACAGCGACTGGACCCGGGTTGAGCGCCAGCGCAAGGTCATGGTGGCCACAATGAAGCAGATCAAAAGCATGGGTATCACCGAGCTATTGACCTTACCCGGTACGGTGATGCCACTGGTGCAGACCAATCTGACGGAGGGGGATTTTTTCAGCCTGATGCTGATGACCCCTCAGATGTATCAAGCGCAGCTGCAGCAGGAGACAATCCCCTTGCGGGGGACCTACGGTAGCATGGTAGGCATGGGGGGCAGAAGCCTTTTTGCGGTGGATTTTGATACCAACGCCAAATATCTGCATAAAATGCTGTATGGTAAAGAGGAATAAACAAAACCCTGTATATCTGTAAAAACAGCCTCCCGCCAAAAAAGCGGGAGGCTGCGAACTTATGCGCGGCGGGCGCAAATTACAAGGGGTGAAAGTCTACAAACCGTCCGGCAGCGGAGAAGCATTCAGGCGCGGTTTTGCAGGACCTTGACAATTTCACCCACGACGACATAGTGATAATCCTTTTCCGGATAAACCCCGTCAGGCACTTCTTCCGTCATAAAGCAGGCTTCCTTCAGTTGGTCTACATACAGCTTTTTCAGGACAATGACCGTCTCGGCCTCCTTGTAATAGGTATAGCCGTCCTCATATACCGGGGTCAGACCGGTTTTTTCTGCCTTATCGATATCCCGGCCGGACTCGCTGCCGAACACGCTGTGCAGCTTATGCAGATGAGGCGGCAGAACCTGTATGACCAGCAGATCCCGGTCCTTGACCAGTTGCCAGGTATACCGCTGGGGACGGATAAAGACCGTGACAACATGCTTGCCCCACAGCTCACCCATCATGCCCCAGGAACCGGTCATTTCATTGTGACCGTTCCGGTCGCCGGCGCCGATCAGCAGCCATTCTTTACCGATGGTATCAAATACATTGTCGTATGCGGTTACTTCTATCTCCTTCATAATCAATCCCCCGTCATATTGCCGAACAAGGCTTTGTTCGGGGCAGAAAGACCCCCGGCAGGGGAGCACTTTTTCCTGCTTTTCATTATAGCGGACAGGGGCAGCTGTGTCAATCAAAGGCATAGGAAAAAATGTTTTTTCCCTGTATTGCTTGTATCTTTTTCGGTTAGGGGCTATAATGGGAGCCAATACAGATAAATAGGAGAGTGAGAAAATGGATACCGAAAAATATGAGGATACCGTCCGCAAGGAAAAGCAGGACGGCGTCAGGCAAAACCGAATTTCCAGATACTGTGACCTTGTATACTATACCTCCGGCATAAACCCGGAGCTGACCCTTGCCATGCGAGTGTTAAAGCCGGAAAAACCGGGTTACATCAAGGTGGGTACCCACGGCTGGCACATGTCGATACCGGATTTTCAGCAGTCGGAAACACCGCTTTCAGATTATCTTGAGATCGATGTGGATATGCGGGGCAGGGCATATTCGGACGGTAAGCCGGATTGTAACGGCTGGGAGCTGTATGATGTGATCGACGCCGTTAACTACGCCAAAAAGCACTATGCCCAGTATATCATTGACCCGGAGATCATCTTTTTTGAAGCGGGCAGCGGTGGCGGAGGCAATGCCTATGCCATTGCAGGTAAGTTCCCCGATTTTTTTTCGCATATCGTGGCCCAGTGCGGTATTTCCGACTATGCCCTGTGGTACCGGGATGATGCAGTCGGTGAATTTCGCGATGAGCTGGACATTTGGATCGGTTCGCCGGAGCATCAGGAGGCGTATGCCTCCCGAAGCGGACTGGCCTCGGTGCAAAATTTGTGTGCCCCTATGGCGATCGTCCACGGCGAGACGGATGAGCGGGTGCCCTGCATTCACGCACGGCTGTTTGTCGCAAAGGCGAAGCAGCTGGGCAAGGGTGACCTGGTGACCTATATGGAGATGCCCGGCGTTGGTACGCAGGAGCATTTCGGTAATGCCACCCCGGAACAGATGGCTGCCATGGCCGACTTTTGCGAAACCCAGCGTCGAAGCCATATCGCACCGGTAGAGATTCCGCGCCGGGGTATGATGAAGATATGCGGATATCTGTTCACCAAGCACTTTTCGGTGGTACTGAAGGATCTCGACCGCGTTGCCGAACTGACCTATGACTTGGATGCGGATGCCTTTACGGTAACCGGCGTACAGGAAGGGGAGTACACCCTGAAGGTCGGTGGCTGAGCTGCTTTTCGGCGCTGATCGATACACATCTTGATTTCACCCGGTCGGATATGTCCAACCGGGTGTTTTTTAGTGGTAACTTGGATCGGTATCTGTTTACAATACACATTTTCGATATTCATGACGGTTAGATGTTGAAATTGTGAAACATTTGTGATAAAATAGAGACCGAGCGATGCGGAAGAGAGCGCGGTTTTCATCTGCAGCCAAAATTGATTTGATTGCTAAAGGAGATTGGAATCATGAATGCCTCAGGTACCGGCCCTTTGACCAACAGTGTCAGGCCAAGAATCCGGGAAATCGATTATGTAAAAGCATTTTGCATCCTGGCGATGGTGATCGAACACTGTTACGGGACCTTTTACGCTTCTTTTTGTGACTACAGTATAGATGTGGCAGAGCCTGCTATCTTTACAATTTTAAACCTTTGTAATATCCTGATCGGGCCGTCCGCTTTTATGTTCTGTATGGGCTTTACGGTCAGTGTGGGAAAAGAGCATCATGCCAATGCCTGCATGACAAGAGGCGTTTCGCTTTTCTTTATGGGTCTGCTGTTAAACTATGTCAGAGGAACCTTTGCCAGAAATGTTTTCTTTTTCTCTCAGGATGCCGATCTGCTGTGCAGACAGATGATCGATGTTCTGGGCGGCGATATCCTGCTTTTTGCGGGCCTCGGTTTTATGCTGCTGGGTTTACTCAAGAAGATCAAGCTGAATGCATGGGGCATTTTTATAGCGGCGATCCTGTTGAGCGCAATTGGTACGCTGCTGCGCTATACAGATACCGGAGAACCGGTTTCAAACGGGATTCTCGGCCTGTTTGTCGGTGCAAACAGTGAATCCTACTTCCCGCTTTTCAACTGGTTTATCTTTATTGCGGCGGGAAATCTGTTCAGCTTTTATTATGTGAAGATCAAGGACATCAAGAAGTTTTATGCGATCGCGCTTCCGGTTTCTGCCGTACTTGGTGCAGTTTACCTGATTTTGGCGTATAACTGCGTTGGTCCTTTCCAGACCATGGGCGAGGAAGAAGCTTTTTCATACTGGCTGAACCCCTGTGACAGCATCGGATGTCTGCTGTGTATCTTTACCTTTGTGGGCGTGATGTGGCTTTTGACCGAGCTGACCGCAAAGCTGCACATCAGCCGGGACCCGCTGCTTTACATCGCAAAGAACCTTAGTGTGATCTATATCATGCAGGATCTGTTGATTTTTTGGTTTGATATCTGGATGATCCAAGGTCTTGGCTTGATTCAATCGGCATGCAGCCCGCTGGTCGTCTGCTGCTGTGGAATGATCCTGCTGCTGGCGTCTGTCGGTTTGACCGAGCTGTATAAAAAGTATTGGCGCACCGCAGTTCAGGGCTTTTTGAAAAAGAGGGCGGTGCTGTTCGCCGTCTGCGTAACGGTGATTATTGCTTTCTGCTGCACATTGGCGGTGACACATGGGGTCAAGGAGATCCCCAATTTTACAAACGGATATGATGTAGAGGATATGGGATATATCAGCTACGGTTCCGGTGCAGAGGAATAAAAGCATAAAAAGATGTGGCGGCGTATCCTGACGGTAACGCAGCCACATTTTTTTAATGGTAAATACTCGAAATAGCTTTATTCAAATCGGATATTGTCGTATTCGGACAGGGTCATCAGCGCATCGCAGCTGGCGAACATACAGTTAAACCAGAAGTTGCTGAGAAAATCCGGGGTGTCGATCCAGAAGGTGGGGATCTGCCCGTTTTCAAGCTGCATGCGGGTAAGCTGATCGGCCAGTACCTTTGCCTTGGCAAGGAAGATATCGCCGCAGCCCGCCTTATAAAATGCCAAAAAAGCCCGGATCATGTGGTCGGCAGAAGCGTCAATGGGCCAGTAGCAGCGGTATTGCTCCAGCGCGGCGGGGGTGTGGAAATCCGGGCTGGTCTCATCGGCTTCCAGCTTGCCCTCGGCGGGGTAATCCCACGGGTTATGTCTTCCCCAGACCACAAACTGATCCTCCGCAAAGCGGATGAGCTCCTTGGCCTTTTCCATATATTCCGGTTCATCGGCGTGGAACTTCAGGTAGAACTGTGCCAGGCCGACCGGACCGTACTGAGAAAGGTTCTCATATCTGGTAGAGGTGCCGATATCCTCAAATTGACCCTCCCAGTCAAAGAAAGCAAGCTGGTTCTTTTCAATATAGGAAACCGCACCCTCGCAAAGCTTTTTCCAGGTTTCATCCCCGGTGTAGTCGTACAGCTCCATCAGGAACGGCAGAACACATTCGGCGGGGGCGACATAGTTGGGGGCGGTGGGCTCGCCGGTCGCCTCTGACCGGACCAGATACCAGCTGCCGTTTTCCTCCACATGCTCCAGATAGTATTTGCCGATTTTCAGTGCCTCCTCGGCATATTTGCTCTCACCCGTAGCAGCGGCAAGCTTCAGGTACATAGAGCCGGCGTCGGCAGGGTAGATCATCATCAGCGTGCCCTGATACTCCAGCGCCTTGGCGTAGTTTGCGGTACGAATACCGTATTTATCCGGATCGGGGCAGAAATCCAAATAGTACGTGGGGGGCAGGTCCGCCAAAGGATGCTCTCCTCTGGGGGTGATGCTCATCATCCAGTCAGCGGCAGTGACCGCAATCTTCATAGCGGTCTCCTTGACCTCCGGGTAATACCGGCTGTAGGTGATCATTGCCTCTGCCAGCGAGCTGATGATCTTGCTGGGGTAGGTGTTCAGGTCGTAGGCAGGGTCAGGCACGCCGTTTTTCAGCCAATACTGTACAAAGGGCTGCTCCATCGCATATTCATAGGCTTTTTTGGCGCATTCTCTGTAATCCCTGACCGCCTCGGGGGTCTTTTCCGGAAAAGACGCCAGCTTAAAAAAGGTTCTGGCACCTGCAGGGGCATAGTCGGTACCGTCCGGGTTCAGCGCGGTGACGGTCAAACGAACGACGCCCTCCGGCAGCTCAGCCCAGATGGGGGAAAGATCCGCTTCGCAGTTTTCCGCAATGAAGGAACGGCAGACGCCGGCTTCATCTACAGCATCGTACCGATATTTGATATTGGGCGCCACAAGAGAGGAAATGCCGGTAAACTGAAAAGCGGGGATATACATAAACTGCTTGGATTCCGTATTCCAGTAAGGGGTAACGCCTTTTTTACCCCGATGAATCAGATTGTTCGGGTCGCAGCATTCCCGTAATGCCTGTTCTGCCAATTCTTTTCTGGTCATAAATGCCTCCTGATAGTCGGTGATTTCACTTGTTCCGCGATTTGCAGCAACACATAAAGTATAACAGATAATTATGTTTTTGTATAGATAAAAGTCCCGATTTTTGTGTTGTGGAAACCGGGTAGAACTGCTATAATTACCTTGTAATTCCGGCTTTGATTTCGCAAAAAAGGACGGTTATCAAGATGAAGCATATTCTTGTTTACACCAGAACGGACGTTTATTCCGCAGAGGAGCAGCTTCGGGCGGCGGGAATAGACTACCGTATTGTTCCTACGCCGGAGCGGATGGGAACCTTTTGTGGGCTGTGCCTTCGGATACAGGATGACACGGTTCCCCAGGCAGAGGAACTGCTGAAAGACATTTTACACAAGATCGGGTAAGTACGGAAATACAAAAACAGACCGGAATGGTAAGAGCAGATATCCGGTCTATATAGATAAAGGATAACTGAAAAAAGGAGCGTTGACGATGAAAAGTTTTTCCGGAGATTATGCACAGGAGATTGCCTTTCCGCTTTCCGGTATCGGTACCGGGGGGTTGAGCATTTCGGGTATCGGCCAGCTGATTGACTGGGAACCGGACGGCCGTGCCAACAAAGAAAGCTGCAATGAATACTCCCATTTTGCACTGAAAGCAGAGCGCAACGGTCGCTTGATTGACGCAAAGGTTTTGCAGGGAGATAAAACCGCCGCGCTTTCCGGCAGCTCGTTGGCGGCACATCATCAATCCTGGGGGTATGGGCAGGGACCCAACCGCACAACGCTTACCGGCTTTTCTCATTTTTCCAGCGTCAGCTTTACCGGCGATTTTCCCTTTGCTCGGCTACAGTATGCCGGTGAGGGAATGCCTGCCCGGGCGGAGCTGATGGCATACAATCCCTTTATTCCGGGGGATGAGGATAACAGCTCCCTGCCTGCGGCTTTCTTCTGCTGGACAGTGACCAATACGGCGGCAGAGCCAACGGATTATACTTTGGCCGCTTCTGTCGGCAATCCCTTCCGCATTTCGGATGGCGGGTATGACATTTTCACGCAGCAGGACGGTCTTTCTTCTATTGTGCTGGGCAGCAAAAATTACACGCCGGATCAGATCGGATACGGTCAGATGATCATCTCCACCGATTGCCCGGAGGTCTCTTATCAGGAGTACTGGTACCGCAGTGGCTGGTTTGACGATCTGACTGCCTTCTGGCGGGATTTCACCGCCCCCGGCAAACTGAAAAACCGCCGCTATGTGGATGATAACCGCCGCGGTGCTGCCGATAACGGCGATATGTGTACTCTGGCTGCCCACTTCACCCTGCAGCCGGGGGAGAGCAAAGAGCTTCGGTTTGTACTCAGCTGGTATTTCCCACGCTTTGTCAAATACTGGGATGACGCAAAGCCCAGCTGGAACCACGAATATGTTCGCCGGTTTACAGACGCCGGGGCGGTGCGCGATTACTGCTTTGCCAACCGGCAGCAGCTGTATGCCCGATCTGCCGCTTTCCGGGATGCGATGAACCGCTGCACACTGCCGGAGGAGGTACGGGATGCCGCGGTTTCCAACCTGTGCGTCTTAAAAAGCCCGACCTGCCTCCGTCTGGAGGACGGTAGCTTTTATGCCTTTGAGGGTACCGTTGCCCACAACGGCAGCTGCGAAGGCACCTGTGACCATGTTTGGGGGTATCAGTATGCGCTGCCGTTCCTTTTTCCCCGTATGGCGCGACGCACACTGGAAATCGACTACACCTATAACCTGCGCCCCACAGGGGAGCTGATGTTCCGCACCATGCTGCCGTTGGGCAGCGAGCCATGGCCGTTCCGTGCCTGCGTGGACGGGCAGATGGGCTGTATTTTGCGGTACTATCGGGAATGGAAGCTTTGCGGAGATGACGCTTGGTTAAAGCGGTGGTGGCCATCGGTCAAGAAAACACTTGCCTACGCATGGAGCAAGGACAATCACGATCGGTGGGATCCGGACAAAAGCGGTGTGTTGACCGGTCGGCAGCACCACACCCTGGATGTGGAGCTGTTTGGACCTTCTGCCTGGCTGAACGGCTACTACCTTGCCGCGCTGAAGGCTGCCGCTGAAATTGCCGATTATCTGAGTGAACCCGATACGGCAGCAGAGTATCGGTCTATCCTTGCAAGCGGGCAGAGCTATCTGGAAAAGGAGCTATTTAACGGCAGACACTATATCCAAAAAACAGATCTAAAAAACCGGGCGCTTGTAGATCAGTTCACTTCGGACGACGCCAGCTATGTGCCAGATTACTGGAACGACGAAACCCAGGAGATGAAGTATCAGATCGGGGAGGGCAGCGAAATTGACCAGATGGTGGCACAGTGGCATGCCTCTCTAATCGGCCTCGGGGACGTTTTTGACCCGGCGCACCGTCGTGTCGCCGCGGAAAATCTGTACCGGTTAAACTTTAAATCCATGCGCAATGTCAATAATCCCTGCCGTATTTTTGCCGCCAACGATGAAAAAGGTATGGTGATCTGTGCGTGGGATCCGGATAGCTATCAGCCGAAAATCCCGCTCCCCTATACTGAGGAATGCATGACCGGCTTTGAGTACGCCGCCGCCGGACTACTGATGCAGGAGGGCATGGTGGAAGAGGGTCTGCAGCTGGTTCGGGCGATCCGTGACCGATATGACGGTAAAAAACGCAATCCCTTTGCCGAGATTGAATGCGGCAGCAGCTACGCCCGCAGTATGGCAAGCTTTGCTCTGCCTGCTGTCCTTTCCGGCTATCGGTTTGATATGGTCAAAAAGGAGATTGGTTTTTCACCACTGACCGGGCAGCTGCCCTATACCGCCTTTTGGACAGTGGACAGCGGCTGGGGCAACGCGGAAATAACCGAAAATGAGATTACCCTGACGGTGCTGCACGGCAGCCTGAGCCTGAAAAGCTATCTTTTGCCGGAGGGCTGGCAGGCAGAGCAGGTCACTGTGATCTGTGACGGCGAACCCGTGGCCGCCCAAGTGGAAAAGGGAAGGGTAATAGCGGAAAAAGAAATTTCTGTGTCGGATACGCTGATCATCAGGAAGAATATAACTAAGCCTGTTTGAAAAATGGGTTTGTGTCTGCTTCGCAAGGACAGACGGCTTCGCAGTAAGGCGCAGCTTCGTTTCACGGTGTCATTCCGGGGAAAGAATCGCTATCACAAGGTAAGAAGAATACTGTTAATGTTTGATTGGTTCGGAAAAAGAAGGCGGAAAAACCAAAAAGAGGCGTGTTTAGCCGACATTGACAGGTATTATCATATCAGTGAGCAGGACCTTAATATCAGGTTCAGTATGCGATGTACCGGTTCTATTAGCTACAGTCTGCGAGACGGATGTCCGGCAGAAGAAGAAAAGAAGAAAAAAGCAAAGCGAAACCGTTTGGGTTGGGCGCAGTAAGGATACAGTACCGCTGCGGTCGAAAAAATAACGGATGAATACTGTGGCGTAGGTAGCGGAGCTGCTATTTCCGACTCCCTTGACGCAACGGTCAACTGTTCCTTTGCGGAAACCCTTGCCTATTTCTTATATGGTATACTACCAAACGGAATCAGGCTGCACGGCGCGGGAATGCGCAAAAAAAGGGAGTAGATGAAATAAGAACCCTATCTCAGTGAGGCGGCAGCCGAAGATTGGCCGTGTAGGTTACAATCTACAGTTTGAAACAAACACAAAACGAAAAGGAGCGTACAAAGTCATGACAACGAAATCCGCCGAAAAATGTGTTTGCTGTGCAAAGCCGGCAAACAAACAGATCATCTTTTTTACCGCTGATAAGGGGTTGTCTTATGCGGAATTCCAGGCTGGCGGCACCGCAAAAAAAACTGAGTATTATAATATTGAAAAACATCGGGAATGGTTTTGTTATCGGTGTCTTTGCAACTTTCAGGCTATCCCGCTGTTTATCGGCGCCATTGCGGTGATCATTATCTGCTCGATTGCCGGATTTTTTGTCCCGGTAAATGTAGAAGAGTTTTTGATCTGGTTGACGCTGATTGCCGCAATTGTTGGTGTTGCGCAGATCGTCCGCTTTCTTCCCTCCGAGAGCAACGCCATACTTCTGGCGCAGAAGAAATATCCGGACAAGGCCATCTTCAAAAAGGATGTGGAACCCAAGATAAAAGGATCTATGGGCGGCGACCGTTTATCTCTGTGACAATGGATACTTAGAGAGGCAATTTGTAATCCATTGACGGGCTGCATTGAATCAAAAGCAAAAAAATACAAAAAGCCCTGGCGACTGCTCACGTTGATATGCTCCCTTCATGATTGACAGTGTTTATCTTTTTCACTGTCACTCATAAAGGGAGTATATCACATTTTACGGCTTTTCGGGCTTTTTCTATTTCGCACATTTTCCGAAAATTTCACCGTGCAACTGGAATGCAACCGGCGAAGAACTCTGGTTGCACAGAGGGCAAAAGGAATAAAGCCGTATGGACTTCAAGGCCGGGGTAATTTCTAAGGATGAATGCGTGGGGATATTGTGTATATCTCAGATGAAACAGAAAATGCAAAAAAAAGCTTGCAGTGATTGTATCCAATAACGCAAATAACACATTTTCCAGTACAGTTATCATAGCACTCGCCGGGACAAAAGCTCGTGACCTCTCTGAAGATTGTTTATCCGTAGGCAACATTGATAAGGAAATTGTAATAAACTTCGAAAAGCTTGTTACGGTTTCAAAATGGAAAGTACTGTGCAAACTCGGTTCACTGTCATCGGAAAAAGTCAGAAGAATGAACCATGCTTTGTCAGATATTTACTCGGTCAATTAGGAATTAGGCCTATGAAAAATGCAATGAACAAAATGAAATATATGTGCAGAGAAACACGGGGTATATCAGGATAATTCGGTGGATAGAAAACACTGAGATTAAGGCAGCAAAGGAGTTCAGAGTAGAAACATCTTATGGCAATGATAAAAAGGAGTCGGTTCATTGGCACCGAATCATTATTATGTGGTGGGGGGAAACAGAGAAAGGGGAGAAGTATATATACATTCCTTATTATGGCTGCTTCGGTAATTATTGGTTGGTCCACCATATTTTCTATCGGAATCAAAGGAGCGCCGGCTTTCAAAAAGCCAGTGAAATATAATCTTCCAATTCTGAGTAGTAACATTCAGATAACCGATGTATCGTCTCCGGATGCGGCTGAGTGTGCAGTTGAGAATGAAGAGCGACCGGGATTTCTTGTTCCTGGTAGCGAATATGTGAAGGATGCAGTTGATATGGCAAAACTCTTAGCCTATGAATGCAGGGGTATGGAAGATCTTACAGAAAAGGCATGTGTGCTGTGGACGGTAATGAATCGTGTAGAAAAAAACGGAGATACTATCCATAATGTGCTAAGGTTAGCGAGCCAGTACGCTTTTTATGAGGAATCCGAATATTCTGAGGAAGATTTTTGTCTGGCGTTAGACGTGATTGCGAGATGGGAGAAAGAACAAAGTGGTCAGACTGACGTCGGAAGGGTTTTACCAAAGGAATACATGTGGTTTTTCGGTGACGGTCAGCATAACTGGTTTTGCGACCAATTCAGTGGGGACTACAATCTCTGGGATTACTCTCTGGATACGCCTTACCAAGAATGCTAATGTTATCTGAACAGGATGAAGAAAACGCTGTGGGAAGCCATAGCGTTTTTTTCGGCTTAAAACAGCTTTTTCTTGGTGAATTTAGTGTGGGCAATATGGCGTTCGATATACTGATATGTGGGCGGAATGAATCAACGGGTATTTCCTTGTGGTATCCAGTGGGCTATATACTATTTTCAAATTGTATACTTGGATAAAAGATTAAGAAGAATCCTACAAGACTTGATAGTCCGTTTTTTGGAACATATATTATGGAATACTATATGTAAAGCAGGAAATAGCTCATAATATATTTTTCGAAGAAGCACAATTACGAAATGAGGAGAAATAAAAATGGGAAAGAGTAGCATGATTACAGCGCACAGTCTGCAAGACCTGGCAAAGCTGATTGGGCCAGAGGATGTGGAGATTGCCGAAGAACCCGAAAGCATGCAACCGTCGGATAAGAAAGCAATCCGCAGCGAATACCGCAATTCTACCTACGGCATCGTATCCCGGGTGGCATACCTGATCGGTGTAAACCGGGAAATCTTCGGGGACGGGTTGCAGTTTTCCGGTGAGATATATACCGAACTGGATAAGCTGCAGGAAGCCAGAATCATCCGGAACCTGTGCCGGATTCGCAACGCTATGGAACAAAACTATATCGCCATCTCCAATGCGTTTCACCAAACCTATAATAACATCGGCAGCCTGCCGGAATATATCCCCACCGATGCGGTGAACCAGCTGAATAAAGACGAAGTCCGGATTTACAAGACCAACCCGGAGGTGGATGACTATATCATCGCAATCAATACCGAAATCAATAACCGCATCCAGACGGTCGCAAAGGTGTTTCCGGAATGGGTGAAATGGGAGTACATCCGGCTGGTATTCTTGATGCCCAACGGAACTAAGAAGGACGGCGTCAAAAAAGCCGGTGAATATTATATTTCCGACCGCAACCGTTATCCGTATCAGTGCTGGGTTAACTGGGATGCAGTGGCATCCGGAACGGGCAATATTCTGTATGAGGATGAAAAGTTCCTCACGATTCTGTACGAAAGCAATAACGACTATTTCAGCAGCCTTTCCATGGTGCGGGATGCCGGTAACCAAACCTTCCGCAACCTGGAGAATTTACTGGAAAAAAGCCGCAAATGTGTGGTGGTCGTGGACTGTGAAAACGCAGACGCCGTCAAGCTTGCCGCTGCAATGAGCAGTCTGCCGATAGCGCAGCTGGATAAGGTGGAAAAGGTGCTGCTGTTCGACAGCGAATATACCACCGACCAGTGGAAAACCTATGTGGACCAATCTCTGAAAGATGCGGCGAAGGATAAAACATCCCTGAACCTAAAGCATATTGTAGTGGAACGGCTGAATCAGAACAAATCTCAGGTGGATATGACCCTTGCAGTCAGAACCTGCCGGGAGGTTTACACCGCCGGTGTGGATGCGGTGATACTGGTATCCTCCGACAGTGACTACTGGGCGATGATACGGCAGCTTCCGGGTGTCAATTTCCTGGTGATGCTGGAAAAACGGAAAACCGGTCAGGTCATTATGGATACCCTGGCGCTGCACAATATTCCGTACTGCTTTACGGATGATTTTTGTACCGGTGCTTCCTACAGCATAAAGACCACCACCCTGATCAATGCCATTCAGGAACAGATTGACCGGGTGATGTCCGGCGAGTTCGAAAACAAATTCAATGTACGCAATATGATGGAGACAGCCCTGCAGGATTCCTGGATTTCCATGACCGAACGGGAAAAAGAGGCGTTCTATTCCAGATACTTGATGCACATGAAGATGACGATTTCGCAGGACGGCAGAATTGAGATAAAGATTCAAGGGTAAGGAAGGTCACGGCCTATACCGTGGAAAACACACCGAGACCGCTCTATCTGCTGAAAAAGGTGCAACATCGCATTTGACAGTACAGTTTATGACTTGGAGATTGTGAGAGAATAAGGACAGTGAAACAAAAGAGAAGAGCGAATAACAAAAACAGGCTTTGGATGGAACCGGTGCCCGGGAGGTGACAGTCAGAATAAAAAGTGCTGCGGTTCCGTAAAAGGAAAAAGACTTTCAAAAAATAATATGTTGAGGAGAATGATTATGGGATATTGTACTTTGCACAAAATTGAGATTGACCTGGATGATAAAACCGCAGTAAGGGATATAGCTCAGGCTATGCGCGAAGGATTCGGTGAGTATGTTTGCCTGGATGAAGAGATTGACAGATATCTCATGGACGAAACCGTTGGCGGTCACATGACTATGGTGGAGGACGAGGATTCAAAATGGTGGTTCTATGAATCGGATATGATGAAGTTGTCCGATCGTTATCCGGAATGCCGTTTTACGGTGTTGGGTGCCGGTGAAGACCCGAAGGACAACTGGGAGCATATTTTCAAAGGCGGAAAGGCTGTTGGTTATAAAGAACTGAAAGGAAAGGAAAAGAAGGAAAAAATCGACCCGTGGAATCCTATTCGCGGATTCCATCTGTAACGAAGGGTGTGCTGTTTGGTTGACAGCGGGATTATGAGAACACACCTTTTCCCCAAATGCTTGTGCAGAGAGCTTCAAGCAAATGGAAAGGACCGCTAATAAGCTGAAATATTAAAATTGTTTATCCGTGTTAAGGGGCCTGCCGTGTGCAGGCCCCTATTTATATTTGCACCGAAAGATAGTAGAGAAGAAAGAATATAGTTGAAATTGAATTAAGGTAACCTCTAAAAATTCA
>DCHC01000024.1 GCA_002314755.1 Faecalibacterium sp. UBA1762
CTCACATCATTGACAAATCTACATTCCGTCAAAAAAAGTAACAGAAAATTCCGTCAAAAAAGTAACAGAAAACACAAACATTTAACCGTAAAGACGGGAAATCGCAGTGCCTCGGGCAGCTATTGATGAAGACTGCGGACAGTTCAAGGGACTTAGAAAAGCGGGACAACGGTTTACAAAAGGTTATAGAATTTTCTTCGGAAACATGATACAATGAGCCGCAGAAGAGATAAAAAGAAGGGATGAGAGTAATGAATAAGAATGGAATAACGGTAAGTATCAATAACGGAACAGTTGTAGGGGAACAGAGAGAAAATGGGGTGATGGTATTCCGGGGAATCCCTTACGGTGCCCCTTGTGATAAGGATATGCGCTTTTTGCCGCCGCGGCCTGCACAGCCCTGGACAGGTGTACTTGACTGCACCCGAAACGGGCCGATTGCGCCGCAGATGGGCGGCAGTATTAGTTGCGGACAGGGTGGATTGGGTGAATATTTCAGCGCCGGAAAACGGGAACTGTTTTGCGAAGGTGCAGAGCAGCAGGATGAGAACTGTCTGGTTTTGAATGTGCTGACACCCGGGATAAAAGATAAAAAGCCGGTGCTGCTCTACCTGCATGGTGGCGGTTTTACCGGCGGCAGCGGGGCGCTGGTGTTGGGGGCCGATCGGCTTGCAATGGAGCAGCAGCTGGTTTTGGTCGGCGTAAATCACCGGCTGGGCGCATTGGGATATCTGTACCTGGAGCATCTGGATGCCCGTTTTGCGGGCAGCGGTGTGGCGGGTCTGCTGGATATAGTACTGGCCCTGCAATGGGTACGGGAGAATATCGCGGCTTTTGGCGGAAATCCGGAACAGGTAACCATATTGGGCGAAAGCGGCGGCTGTATGAAGGTGAATATGATGCTTGCCATGCCGCAGGCAGTTGGGCTGTTCCGCGCTGCCGTGGCGGAAAGCGGCAGCTGCCCGACGGGTTCTTATACGCCGGAAAAGGCAGTGGCATTTACCGATAAGCTGCTGCGGTATCTGGGTATTGATCCTGCTGCAGCCGATTGTGTACAGCAGCTGCAAAGGGTTGAAGCCGCCCGTATTGTGGAAGCGCAGACGGCGGTAAGCACGGGGCTCACCCCCTGCCCTGTCGCAGACGGCGTTTATCTGCAGCCCACACCGGCAGATGTGTTTTCTGTTCCGGAAACCGCAGAGAAGATCCCGCTGATGGTGGGCTCCTCTGCGGATGAATGGGGTGTTTTTACTCCGGCAGAAAAGCTGCAGGGAATCAGTTGGGATAATATAGCCGTGCTGTTGGCAGAACGGTTGCATCAGCCTTTGCAAACGGTAGAGAGAACGGTCGCAGCATTTCGTGAGGCAGATAATAAGGGTGACGACGCTGCCCATACCTTTTTGCACATCATATCTATGAATGGTTTGCTGGGCGGGGGCGCGTTTGCACAGGCAATGGCCTGGGCACGGCAGAGCAAGGCGCCGGTTTATCACTATGCAGTCAACTATGATACGCCGAACCCGATGCTGCCAAATACAAAATGCGCCTGGCATACCGCAGATCTTCCCTTGCAGATGGGGATTGTACTCTATCCGGAGTCAGAACCGATTTCCGGGGTATGGCGCAATGCCATAGGCGCTTTTGTCAGAACCGGCAGCCCGGATACGCCGTCGCTTGCCTGGCCCGCCTTTACACAGGGCGAGAAAAGTACGATGGTGTTTGATGAGGCTTGTGGGATCCGGCAGGACCCGTGGCATACCTGTCGGGAAGCCTTGGACGGTGTAAATCTGGAAATGGAATAAAAAAACCGCCATAACAAATTCTAAATTCGGATGAGGACATTCATGGAGGCCCTGTTAATCATACCACTATGCGTGCTGGCAGTCGCGAAGATATTGCCGCAATCCAGCTGCGCAAAAAAAGAAACGGCACCCCACGCTTCCGCAAGCTTTAATCTGATTATGTTTACTGTTATTGCGCTGTGTTTTTTACCTCATCTGTTGCAAAGCAGTCTGTGCTGCCCAGCCGCAGAATTTTGTTTTTCGGTCTGTCCGCCGGTGCAATACTGGGCATGTATCAGCCCTGAACCTATATGCTACATCGGTAATTGAAGGAAAAATGTTTTTTCCGATGCAGAACTGTTGTATCAATGTGCTGATGACTTTTCCCGGGGTAATCATTTACTGCGAAACCTTTACCCGCCGGCAAAGGTGGGGCATTCCGATCAGCATTACCGCAATTTTGTTGTTAAGCCTGTGACAAAGACGAATTTGCAGAGTTGCAGGGAGCAAAACTCGTAAGGAAAACGAATAAAAGCGGCGGTACGGGGGCTAAAAAATGTCTGCCGTGCTGCTGCAATCCGGCAAAATGTAATTATTTTTTGTTTTTCTGAAAAAACCTTTGCTTTTTTTGTGACATCAGTGTATACTATACAAGTACCGCATGCAATCGTAGCTCAGTTGGATAGAGCGTTCGGCTCCGACCCGGAAGGCCGCTGGTTCGAATCCAGTCGATTGCACCAAAAAGAAGTACTGCAGATGCAGTACTTCTTTTTTCAGTAAAAATGTTACTGGACTATCCTCTGAAAAGGGGACAGTTTAAACACAAAAAAAGGGAGCAGATCCACTTTATAGAAGCGGTTCTGTGCCCGCTCTGCAGATACATAAAAGCAGTATCGTTCTGCTTCGCAGGAAAACTCCATGATACTGTATGGCATAATTCCAAGAGAGGAACGGAAATTTAAAATGATAGAGGAATTGGTAACACTGTTTCAGGAAGCCCCCCGCCTTGTTATCGGCAATGCAATCGGCATTGTTTCCATTGTGTTTGCTTTTTTGTCCTATCAGGCAAAAACCGCAAAAAAACTGCTGCTTTTACAGACAGGTCTGGTGTTGTCGGTGGTGGTTTCCTATGCGGTGTTAGGCGCCTGGTCGGGTATGGCGTTAAATGTTGTCTGCCTAATCCGGAATATTTCCTACACCGTCGACAGGGTACGGCTTTTCCACACGAAGGTATGGCCGTGGATTCTGGCGGTCGCCATGGGTTGTATGGGTGCTTTTTCTTGGCAGGGACCCGTTTCTTTGCTGGTTATAGCAGCGCTGATGATCAACACTGTTTTTCTTTCGCTGAATGACAATAACAAGCTGCGCGCGAGCCTGCTTTTTACCTGTACGCTGGTTATCCTGTACGACCTTTTTGTACAGGCATATCTGCCTATCGTGATGGAAGCGGTGTCCATGGTTTCCGCGGCAATCGGACTGATTCGTTTTCGGAACTGTAAAAATACACTCGGCGAACAAAATAGCTAAAAAACAGAAAGGGGTGGCAGAAATGGCGTTACCGGTTTTACCGGCACACTTTACCTGCCGTTGCGGTGCGGTACATACCTGCCCGATAGAAAAGGTTGTCAGCGGTGAAGATGTGTTAAAACAGGTTCCTGTCCTGCTGGACGGAATGAAGCATGTGGTGCTGGTCAGTGACGGGAATACAGCGCCCCTTGCGGCTGATCGGCTCACCGCGCTGCTGAAGGGCTCCGGCATTGCCGTGGCAGAGGCTTTTTTTAACACAACTGCGGTGGTTGTACCGGATGAGACTTCTGTTGCATTTATACAGCGGTTTATTACACCGGATACTGAAGCTTTGGTGGGCGTAGGCAGTGGCGTGATCAATGATCTGTGCAAATATGTTTCCTATGAGGCGGAATTGCCGTATATGATGGTTGCCACTGCCCCCAGTATGGACGGGTACGCTTCCAAAGGGGCTGCCATGGTGCTGGACGGCATGAAGGTGACTACCAATGCCCGACCCCCCAGATGGATCGTCGGCGACTGGAACCTGTTGGCAAGCGCACCGTTATCTATGCTGCAAAGCGGAATCGGAGACCTTTTGGGAAAGTATTCCTGCCTGAACGACTGGCGCTGTGCCGCTCTGCTGTTGGATGAGCCGTTTTGCCAGGAAATTTACAGGGATGTCAAGGTCTGTGCAGAGGCGGCGGCAGCGGATATTGAAGCGGTGCTGCGCAGGGATAAGACGGCGGTGGGCAGACTGTTTGAAGGGTTGGTGCAGGTGGGTATTGCCATGAGCTTTGCCGGAAATTCCAGACCGGCAAGCGGCAGCGAACACCATCTTGCCCACTTCTACGAGATTGTTGGTCTGCAGCGCGGTTTTGCCTATCTCGCCCACGGTATTGACGTCGCTTACGGTACCCTTTTGACCTGCGAATTGCGTGAGCAGTTGGCTGTTGCCCTGGAACAGATGGCCGAAAAGCCGGTAGAGGCACCGCTCCTTGAACAAAAGCTACCCGCGTGGCAGCAGATATTCGGCAATATGGCCTGTGAGGTGGAGACCTTGCAGCGCAAGGTCGGCTACTACGATACAAAAAAACGCGCAGAGCGGCAGCAGAAAATATGGGAAAACCGCAGACAGCTTGCGGCGATTTTACAGGACGCGCCTTCGGCGGTGCAGATGGAAGCAATGTTGACACGAACGGGACTTTTACTAAAGAGGTATACGGATACATACGGTAAAAACGGTGCTGATGTCATAGAACAGTCCATGCTGTGGGCAAAAGATCTGAAGGACAGATATACCCTGTTTAATCTGCTGGAGGATGTGGGAATGCTATCTTCCGCAGTCGGGGCGGTGGCAGAGAGAATCGGGTAATCCTTCTGCAAAAAGATACTGTACAGAAAGGTAAAGGTAGTGACGTGATAAAAAGCTTGCGTAAAAAGTACGTCGGAGATAAGGCGTTTTATAAAATGGTGCTGGGAATCTCCATGCCCATAATTGTTCAGACCGCCATAACCAATTTTGTCAGTCTTCTGGATAACATTATGGTTGGTCAGGTCGGCACGGAACAGATGTCGGGCGTTTCCATTGCCAACCAGCTAATGTTTGTATATCTGCTTTGTATTTTCGGCGGACACGGCGGCGCGGGTATCTTTACTGCCCAGTTTCATGGAAAGGGTGACCAGGAGGGCATCCGCTATACCATGCGGTTTAAAATGTTGGTCAGCATTGTACTGACGACAGTAGCAGTCTGTATTCTAACCTGGTATGATGACCCGCTGATCAATCAGTTTTTACATGACGGCAGTGCAACCGGAGACCTTGCTCTGACATTGACCTCAGGTAAAGCGTATATGAAGGTCATGCTGATCGGTTTGATTCCCTTTGCGGTCAGCCAGGTATACACAAGTACCCTGCGCGAGGTGGGCGAGACTCTGATGCCCATGAAAGCGGGCATCGCCGCAGTATTTGTGAACCTGTTTTTCAACTGGGTACTGATTTACGGCAACTTGGGCGCACCAGGGCTTGGCGTTGTGGGCGCGGCGGTTGCTACGGTGATCTCTCGTTTTGTAGAGTGCGGTATTGTCATAATCTGGACACACCGTCACGAGCGGCGGTTCCCGTTTATGCACGGCGTCTGGAAAAGCCTGCGTGTTCCCCTTACCTTGACCAGAGATATGATCATTCGCGGCACACCCTTAATGGTAAACGAGGGACTGTGGTCGCTTAGTATGACTATTATCAGCCAGTGCTACTCCACCCGAGGTCTGGCGGTTGTTGCCGGTATCAATATTGCCAATACCATTATTAACCTGTTTAACGTGGTTTATATGTCTTTGGGTACCGCTGTGGGCATTGTTGTGGGTAAGCTGTTGGGACAGGGCAGCGAAGAGGAAGCCATAGATACCGACCGCAAGATGATAACCTTTTGTATTTTTACCGGACTGACAATCGGTTATGTGATGGCGATTATAGCGCCGCTTTTCCCCGGTCTGTATAACACAACCCAGGAGGTCCGCGATCTTGCGACCTATTTTATCCGGGTTATGGGCATGCTGATGCCGTTGCACGCGTTTATCCATTCCTGCTATTTTACCATGCGCTGCGGCGGAAAAACCGGTGTCACCTTTTTGTTTGACTGCGGCTACAGCTGTGGCGTGTGTGTACCGGCGGCGTTGTTGCTTGCCTACCGCACCGATTTGAGCATTATCGGCCTGTACCTGATTTGCCAGATTGTAGATGTGATGAAAATGGTAATCGGTATGTTTTTACTGAAAAAAGGCACCTGGGTACACAATATTGTGGGAGGTGGCGCAGAAAAAACAGAAATTTCCACCACGCAGGATTCCATGTCGGAATAAGAACCGAACAATCAAAAAAGCCGCAGCTTTCAGAAACTCTGTCAAAGCTGCGGCTTTCTGTTTTAAAACTCGACTTCCATACCGTCATAGCTGACAAGCCAGCCTTTTTCCTGTAGCTGAGCTGCCAGATCGTCATAAACAACCTTGCCGTTGTGGGAAAAATGGTTTAGGCAGACAATGGTTGTGTCATCAATGCAACCGGCCTCTCGTAGGCGCTGGACAAATTCTGTGTTGGCAGGTACTCCCATGTGTCCGTCCCGCCAAGTGGCGACAATGCCGGTGCAATCCAGCGAGATCATATCATAGTGACGGGGTTGTTGCTGCCACAATTGCCAGATACTGTCGGCGGGAATACCGGTGTCGTGGGCGTAAAGCAGGTGCTTTGTGCCGTCGAAAATCTCGTAAAACACCGGGGTAAGGTGCGGAGCGTGGTTGGCGGGAAAAGCCGTGACGGTGTATTTCCCTACGCGGTATCTTTCAAAGGGAGCGACCTCATGCAGCACCAGTCCGCTGTTCGGGGCGTTCAGGTGATACGCGTTGATGCCTGCCTCCAGGCCTTTACTGCCCCAGACATGCAGCGGTTTCAGCTGCTCCGGGTGCTGATAGCTGGCGAAACCTTCCCGGCGGTAATACAGCTCCTCCGGCTGCCAGTGATCCTCATGGGCGTGGGTAATAAGGATATTTTCCAAAAAGCTGATATCAATATGATTGGTCAGCAGATGAAAATAGGTATCCGGCCCGAAATCGATCAACAGATCGTCATTGATCATAGCTTGGGCGCGGGTTCGGATATTTCGTCCCCCTAGTCGGCGGGCCCTCTGACAGGCCTCACAGTCACAAAACAGGGATGGCCAGCCCTCAGCGGCAGCGGTCCCAAATAGATTATTTTCATAAGTCAGGATACTCCTTACAATTTTTCAGTTTAATAAATACGCGAACCGGTACTATCTTACTGCAAAACCAAGATGGGGACAAGTGGATATACTGCACAAAAACGATTCTTCGCTTTTGTGCACCCTACCAACATTTTGTGATATAGTGAAACAGGGCTTGCAGAGAAAATAGCACTGTCTTATAATGGCGGTAAACAAAGATGACATACAGGAGAGTATATCAAAATGATGAACCTTTGTGCAGACGGTGGCGGAACCAAACTGCAGTTGTTGGTCTTTGACGAAAATTACCGGCTGATGGCCCATTTGAGAGGGCCGGCGGTCACGGCCATGTATATTGATAAAGAGCTGGTAGACAAAAATATGCGGGAGACTTTGCAGGCTTTGGTGAATGCATTGCCGGCACAAGCCCCCAGGGCAGCGGATGGCAGATTGGTGTTTGAAAAAGCATACATTACCTCTTTAAACAGATCACTGTTAGACGATTTGCTGCCACAGATCGCCGTGATAAAAAACACGGTATTTTTAGGTGAGGGAGAGGCCGGGCTGCTGGCGTCTGCCGCCGAAAAAAACGGTGCAGTTGCCCTGGCGGGAACAGGGTCAGATTATTTTTATCTGGAAGACGGTCGGGTGACCTGTGTAGTGGGCGGTTACGGACCGGTGCTGGGGGATGAGTGCAGCGGATATGATATCGGTCGGCGTACCCTGGACGCTGCCATCCGTGCGTCGGAACAGCGAGGTCCCGCAACCCTGTTGGAGGAATATGTACGGCAGGATTACGGTATAGAGGGCAGAATGTTTGAGCTGGTGAGCATTGTCCACGGCAGTCCGGATACCCGCAAACCGGTTGCCAGGGCCACCTATACTTTGGCAAGAGCAATCCGGGACGGGGACGCCGTTGCCGCACAGATATTGACCCGTGTCGGTATCGAGGCGGCAGAGAATATGGTTGCTCTTTTGTGCCGTGTCGGGCAAACGGCCGACTGTGAGCTAACGGTCAGCGGTTGTGGCGGCGCCTGGAAGATTCACCCGCTTTTCTGGCAGAGCTATGCCGAAAAAATAAGGACGGTTTTTCCGAAAATGAAGCTGCAGGTTCCGCTTTTTGACCCGGTGATGGGCGGTGTGGTTTACCGTTGGATTGGGGAGAAGGGACCGTTAGACCGGCAGGATATTGCTTATCTGCAGGCGGAATTTGCGCCCTGCGCTTTGAAAAGCTATTTTGAAGAACCGGACATTCAATAGAAAGGATTTCGACGATGAAAGATTATGCGGCACAGTATCTTACCGAGGTGCAGAATATTTTGACCACTGTTTGTGCTACCCAGATGGAGGCAATTCACACAGCAGCAAGCTGGCTGGTGGACGCTACGGTTGCAGGGCATAAGCTATATGCAGTCGGTTGCGGTCATGCGGGGTTGCTTGCACAGGAGCTGTTTTACCGCAGCGGTGGTCTGGTGGTAATGAATCCTCTTTTTGCCCCCGGTCTGCAGTTGGATGTTACCCCGATTACTCTGACCTCGGATATTGAGCGGATACCCGATTACGGCGCGACCGTTATCAAACGCAAGGCACTGAATGAGGGAGATGTGTTGATTGTACACAGTGTTTCCGGTCGCAACCCAGTGGGTATTGATATGGCTTTACAGGCTAAAAAACAGGGCGCAAAGGTTATTGCACTGACAAATCTTGCTTATTCAAAACAAAGTACATCTCGTCATGTGAGCGGTAAACGACTGTTTGAATGCGCGGATCTTGTGCTGGACAACTGCGGTGCCATAGGGGATGCAGCTGTACAGATTGACAATTTTGCGGAACGTACCGGTCCGACCTCTACGGCGGTGGGCGCGGCGATCTTAAATGCCATTGTCTGTCAGGCGGTGGGCGAATTTACCGAGAGAGGCATTACCCCCCCGGTGTTTGTCAGCGCCAATTTGGAGGGCGGCGACGCGCATAATAAAAAGATCATGGAGCAGTACCGGGATCAGATAAAATATCTGTAAGAAAATCTGGTAAAAGCATGTAAACCCATAGATGGAAGGTGAGGAAAGCAAAATGATCCGTACAGTCAATCTTTCCGATGTCGTTATTCAGGATGAATTTTTTTTACATTATGCCAATCTGGTACGCAAGGAGGTACTGCCCTATCAGTGGGCGGCACTGAATGATGCGATTCCCGGCGCAGACCCCAGCGGCTGTATACAGAATTTCCGCATTGCCGCACACCGGCAGCAGGGCAATTTTGTGGGTATGGTTTTTCAGGATAGTGACCTTGCCAAGTGGTTGGAGGCTGCTGCCTACAGTCTGACCGCATTTTTCGATCCTGAATTGCAAAAGCAGATAGAAGCCTGTATAGATTTGTTAGAGCAGGCACAGGGCAAAGATGGCTATCTGAATACCTATTTTACCTTGAAAGAACCGGAAAACCGGTGGAAAAATATACGTGACTGTCACGAGCTTTACTGTGCCGGTCACATGCTTGAGGCGGCGGTCGCCTATTACTGTGCAACCGGAAAAGACCGCTTTTTACAGATTATGTGCCGGTATGTAGACTACATCGGTACGGTATTCGGCAAGAAACCCGGTCAGATTCAGGGCTATCCCGGCCATGAAGAGCTGGAGCTGGCGCTTTGCAAGCTATTTGATGTCACCGGTGAGAGCAGATATTTGCAGTTGGCTAAATATTTTATCGATGAACGGGGTCAGCAGCCCTCTTTCTTTGTGAAAGAGCTGCAGACCCGCGGAGATACATTTCATTGGGAGGGCAATGATACCTACGGTCTGCAGTACTTTCAAGCACATTTGCCGGTGCGGCAGCAAAGGGATGCCGTCGGGCATGCGGTCCGTGCGGTGTATCTATATTCCGGCATGGCTGATGTCGCGCTGCGCACCGATGACGAAGCTCTGCGGCAAAGCTGCTGTGCGTTGGCGGAATCCATTATGCGGCGGCAGATGTATGTGACAGGAGCCATTGGCTCCACCCTCCACGGAGAGGCCTTTACATTTGACTATGACTTGCCAAGTGAAACTGCCTATGCGGAAACCTGTGCCTCAGTCGGTTTGGTTTTCTTCATGAAACGGATGCTGCTTTTAGAGCAGGAGGCAAGGTATGCCGATGTGATGGAGCGGGCACTGTACAATACCGTCCTTGCCGGAATGGGTCTGGACGGTAAAAGCTTTTTCTACGCCAACCCGCAATGTGTTTACCCCAAAGCAAACGAAAAAAATCCCTCCCGGTGGCATGTCAAAACCCGGCGGCAAAAATGGTTTGCCTGTGCCTGCTGCCCGCCCAATGTGGCGCGGCTGCTTGCGGATATCGGGGAGTATATCTATCAGTTGCAGAATAATTCTGTCACCGTTAACCTGTTTATTGGTTCCGAGCTAAAGGGAGAGGGCTTTGTTCTGCGGCAAAGCTCTGCCCTGCCCTATGGCGGCAATCTGCGGCTGACTGCCGAGGGAGAAGCTGCCGGACAGCTTTGTCTGTGGGTGCGCAAGCCCTACTGGACAACTGAAATACGGTGCAATCAGCCATATACCGAAGAAAAAGGGTATCTGGTTTTTGCGCCTGGTGCCGCACAGGGGGGCGGCATTGAGATAGAATTTGCTTTACCCGTGCGGCGGGTGTACGGACACCCGCTGCTGAGAGACGCTGCCGGTAAGGTTGCCGTTATGCGCGGACCGTTGGTCTACTGCCTGGAGCAGGCGGATAACGGTGAAAACCTGCATCTTATCACCTTACCACGGGATGCGACCTTTGCCGAACAGCCGGGACAGGGCGTACTGCGGAATACGATGCTGTTGACAGCGATCGGTCAAAAAGAAGCTGCCGGGGGATCGTTGCTATACTCTTACGGTCAAAAGGAGACCTTACAGCCCTGGCCGTTGACATTTGTCCCCTACTACACCTGGGCAAATCGGCAGGAGGGCGAGATGACCGTCTGGGTACGGGAGTAAGGCTTGACTTTTCGTGTGAAAAAACTTAAACTGAGAGCATTACATTTCCGGGAGAAAGATACCCTCAAAAAGGGGTGCTTGATCCTGTTATGACAAACGGTAATATGTTCCGTTTCGGAACAAGGATATAGGAATAGGAGATGCAAACTATGTTAGTAGACCGTTATTTTGAAGAAATGGATAAGGTTTTGGCAAAAAGCCGGAAAGTTAATCGCGAAACACTGGAAAAGCTGGGCGAGGTCATTGCCGACTGTGTTGCCAAGGGCGGACAGATGTTTATCTACGACAGCGGTCATCTGGTCAATCAGGAGATGATGTACCGCGCCGGCGGCGCCCTGTACTTTAAAACCTTTAAGTATAGCTTCACCGTCAATACCGATCCGCAGCCCCGCAAGCGAGATACCGAGCCGGGTATTGCCGTGACCGAGCGGGACATGCTGCGGGTAGCCTTTGCCCATTCCGATGTGCGCCCGGGAGATGTTTTTATCGTCGGTTCTGTTTCCGGAAACTCTGCAGGTGTGGTGGATATGGCTTTGACCGCCAAAGAGGCCGGCTGTACCCTGGTGTGCATCACATCCCTGGAGGCATCTCCCCGTCTGGAGCCAAAGCATCCCTGTGGCAAGCGCCTGTTTGAGCTGGGCGATTATGTGCTGGATAACTGTGCTCCGTATGGTGATGCCATGATGGAGGTGGAGGGCGTAGAACAGAAATGCTTCCCTGCCTCCGGTATTGGTGCAGCGTATACCCTGTGGGCTATGATGGCCTGTGCCACGGAAAGTCTGGTAAAAAAAGGCATCTCCCCCACCATGCTTCGCTCTGCAAACCTGCCTGACGGTATGGAGTACCTGCAGACCCAGCACGAGCGCTACCAAAAGTTAGGCTATTAAGAAAACACCCGCTTGCTTTGCACCCCGGGGTAAAAGCTATGCCCCGGGGTGCGGACAGGCGGGTTTGTTCTGTCAAGAAAAAGGAAGAAGAGGAAACGATTTATGTTAACGCCGTACAATACCTGTACCTTATATGTTGCCCCGTCCTGCGGCAGCGATACCATTTTTACCGGCGTAAAGCCCTTGCCGGACGGTCTGGGCGGCGGACCTTTTGCTACGGTTTGGCGCGCAATGAAAGCGGTGGGCGAAGCCCGCGCCACAGGTGACAGACGGCCGTTCACCGTACAGCTATGCGAGGATATCCATTTGGAAGCACCGATACAGATCACCGGATGTATCGATAAGCGCTGTGCTGAAGGCGCGGTATATGCTGGCGGCTGGGGGGTTACGATCCGTTCTGCCCCCGGCAAGCGTTGCCGCGTGGTGGGTGGCATCAAAATCAGTGGATGGGAGTCAACAACTTTTAACGGTCAAAACTGTCTTGCCGCCCGATTGCCGGAGCGTGCCGACGGTTATCAGTTTACTGAGCTGCTGGTAAACGGTCGCAGGGCAGATCGCACCCGTTGGCCCCGTACCGGTGTGTTGCACGCGCTGAAAACCGAAAACCCGGATATTGATCATTTCCACACCTCCTCCAAGTGGTTTGATATTGACCCCTCCCTGTTGGACGGGGTCAGCAATGTGCAGGATGCCATCATCAATTTCTGCCATTATTGGATCGACGAGCATACACCGGTGGAAAGCTATGATGTATCCACCGGCCATATGGTGATGAAATACGCCAGTCGGATGACCATCTCCACTATTTATGAGCCGGAGCATGCCAGCGCGTTGCGCTGGTATTTGGAGGGCGTGCCGGAGACCTTTGAACAACCCGGTCAGTGGTATCTGGACAGGGCTGCCAGCACGGTCTACTATCTGCCCCTGCCCGGCGAGACAGCAGACGGCATAGAGGTATTTGCCCCTCTGACCGATCGGCTATTTGATATTTGCGGTACCAAAGAAAAACCCATAGAGGATATACGACTTGTAAATCTTGAATTGTTATGTACAGAAAGTAACTATGCGAGCCGATGGAAATGGGGGATCGGCGATACTGCCGAAGAAGAGAATTTGACCTTTGCTTCGGATATTCAATCTGCCTGCTGGACCGGTGCTGCCGTCAATTTGCAGTATGCAAACCGCTGTACGGTGGAAAACTGCCTGCTTTGGGGTCTTGGTCAGTATGCGATTGAAATAGGGTCAGGCTGCCGCGCCAACCGTATTTTGCATAATACCATGCAGGATCTTGGGGCAGGCGGTATAAAGGTGTACGGGGCTACTGCAGAACAGTTGGCAGAGGACCCGGGACTGCAGCCTACGGTCGGTAACCTGCTGCGGGGCAATACCATTACATACTGCGGCAAACGCCATGAGGCCGGCTGCGGCATACTGATCATTCATTCTGCTGAAAATGAGGTTTGCGAAAACGATATCTCTTACCTTGGTTACACCGGTATATCGGTGGGCTGGGTTTGGGGTTATGCACCCAGCAGCAGCTATGGCAACCATATCAGCTATAATCATATACACCACGTAGGTACCGGCTCCCTTTCGGATATGGGCGGTATTTATCTGTTGGGACATCAGCAGGGCACCGTAGTGGAATATAACCGTATCCACGATGTGACAAGCGCCCATTACGGCGGCTGGGGTATTTATACCGATGAGGGCTCAAGCCATATTACAATAGAAAACAATGTGGTCTTCCGCACCAAATGCGAAAGCTTTCATCAGCACTACGGCAGTGATAACCATCTGCGTAACAATATTTTTGTGGACGGAGACGGGGCGCTTCGCTTCTCCCGCCCGGAGAGCCATTGCGGCGCGGTTTTGGAGCAGAATATACTGGTGACGAAGGGCGAACCTTTGTGCGGACCGGAAAGCCGGATGCAACCGATGCTCAGTCAGAACAATTTGATCTGGAACGGTACTGATTGTCCGGTTATGGTGGACGGCTTTGGTCTCAAGTTGAATTTTGCCGATTGGCAAAAAGCCGGCAAGGATGCCGGCAGTATGGCTGCAGATCCATGCTTTACTGATGCGGCGCAGGATGACTATACCCTGCTGCCGAATTCTCCCGCTTTGGCGTTGGGCTTTGAGCCGATTACCGGTTTTCCGGCAGTAGAAAAACGGTAAGAAAAATTTACACATAAACAATACCCGGTACAGACTGTAAAAAAGGTCCGTACCGGGTGTTGTTTTTTGGTTTGTGTGGGCAAAAAGCTTATTTCGCTTCGGCAGCCTTTTTGGCATCTTCCTCCGCCCTACGCTTGGCGTCGATCTTTTCCTTTAATTCCGGACGGTACCGGAAAGGTGTACCGATAAAGCCGGCCTGGGCAAAATCCTGCATATTGTGGCGGATGAGATAATCTATATAGGATACCAGCAGCTTTGCGGTCAGCAGGTAACCGGCTGCGTTCATGTGGCCGCCAACAAAGAAATTCTTGTGGAATTCCTCGTCGTAAACGGGACCGTTTGCCCGTAGATCTACCACATAGGTGTTGTCAAAGAATTTGGCAAAGTCATACATTAGCTTGACCTGTGCCTCGGCACGTTCGTTGCCGTCTGCGGCAGTGCTCAGCATGGGATCGTTAGGCAGGGTCATCAAAAAGAACTTGGCGTCCGGCGCAATCTGCTTATAACGGCTGATCAGCTGACCGAAATAACCGGCAAAGGAGGGCTTGTTTTTGTGCCAGTCCTGATAGACATCCTCAATGGAGCCGGGCTCCATCCGCATGCCGAACAGATCGTTGACACCCAGGGCGATGACGTATGCCTGGCAGGCCAGCTCCGGATTCCAGAAGCCCTGTGCTTCGCCAAAGCTTTCGCAATATTCAATGGCGGTCATGCCGCCGCGGCTGAAGTTGCGCACATTGACACCGGCCATGCGTGCCATATACTGTCCCCAGGAGTATTCAAACTTGTCATGGTAGCCGTAGTTCAGATCCCAGTTGGTGCTTTCAAATTCGCCGCTTGCAAGGCTGTCACCGATGCAGGCAATGTCACGGAAAATGCCCACCATGCCGCCGTCCGGCACAAGGCTCTGTAGGGGTTTTTCCCCGGCAAGGTATTCGGGGGTAAAGGTATTCATCCACTCATTTACAGTCATAGCAGTAATTCCTTTCTAAAACGCTGCAACAGGCGGCAACAACACGCCAAGCAGCGATATTTCTGTTATTTTGCCGAAACTTAGTCGGCAGCCTTCGGGGCAGCTTCTTCCGTCTTACGCCTGGCGGAAATCCGTTCTGTCAGCTCCGGACGGTAGCGGTACGGTGTACCGATAAATCCGACCCGAGCAAAATCCTCCGGATGGGTACGGATGATATGGTCAATACCGGCAGCTACCAGCTTTGCGGTCAGGACATAACCCAGAACATTCAGATGCCCGCCTACAAAAAAGCTTTGATAAAACTCCTCATAGTAGGCGGGTGCCCAGGCGCGGAAATCCAGGACATAGGTGTTTTCAAAACGGGCAGCCAGATCGTACATCAAGGCGGCCTGGGCGCTGGACAGTTCATATAGACCCTCATGGTTGACGGTGTCCAGATCTCGCGGGATGGTCATTAAAAAGAACTTGGCGTCCGGTGCAATCTGTTTGTACCGGCTGATCAGCTGGCCCATATAACCGGCGTAGGTCAGCGCGTTTTTGTGCCAGTCCTCGTGTACATCTGCCAGAGAACCCAGGGGGTAGCCCATAGTGGGCTCAAACAGGTCATTTACTCCCAAGGCGATGATATAAGCCTGACAGGCAAGGTCGGGACGCCAGTACCCCTGAGCCTCGCCATAGGTTTCGCAATATTCCCGGGCAGTCATGGCTCCGCGGGAGAAATTACGCAGGGTGAAGCCTGCCATTTTGGAAAGATATTCTCCCCAGGCATAGGGGTATGTGTCATGGTAGGCAAGATGGTAGCCCATGGCTTTGTTATGATCGGTGCTCTCAAAATCGCCGCTGGACAGGCTGTCGCCGATGCAGCCCACCGTACGGAACAGGCTTACCAAACCGCCGTCCTCCACCCAGGGAATATCCTCTAAAGGGGTAGCGGGCTGCTGTGGGTAGAAAGGCGCCTTGTGGGTCGGGGTGTTGCCCATCGGGTTGCGGGTGATGTAGCTGGTAGATGTGACCAGCTCTGAATCGCCAATCTGCTGACAGATTTCAATATAGTAGCTATCGGCGTCTTCGGGGATTTTCGCGGTTACGGTGTCCCCTTGAATCTGCGCCTGGGTGGTATGCCAGTCATTGAGCATCTGGCTGTCACTGTTATATTTCATCGGCTCGGTCAGATAATAAACGGTGGCCTTTAAGCTTCCCTCCCGCGGTACGGCGATGCGGAAGGATACGGTGCCGAAGCCTTCCGGCTCACTCAGACAGGCAACCATGGGCGCGCACCCCTTTGCATAACTGTCTGCAAAGCGGTAGCATTCCTCCCTTATCCAGGTGTGGGTGTGGCTATGGT
The DNA here is from genome assembly GCA_002314755.1 of Faecalibacterium sp. UBA1762. Taxonomy (GTDB): domain Bacteria; phylum Bacillota; class Clostridia; order Oscillospirales; family Ruminococcaceae; genus UBA1762. The sequence goes on from DCHC01000024.1 coordinate 16,374, forward strand.
TCATCTCGCTGCGAATGCTCAGCAGCGAGCCGCTTTTACGGGTATCCAGGTAGGATAGGCTATTGGACTGTATGCTGAAACAGATATCTTCATTCCAGCACATCCACAGCACCGGCACATTGCTATCGGCATATCTGCTTTGTGCCCGCCAGAAAGCTGCCTCCGGCCGATGAAAAGCTTTATCCAGCCTGGAAAGACCCTTGTCCAGATAGGCACTGCCGTAGGAGGCAATGGCAAAGGCATAACGGGTATCAAACCCTACGATCTGAGAAACCAATACGCCGCCCCATGATACTCCGACAATACCCACCCGATTCGGGTTAATCCGCTTATCCTCAAACAGAACATTTGCACCTAAAATGGTGTCGGCGATGGCGTGGTAAAGCCACTGCTCCTCCACCGGCAGATGCACGGTTTCCACTCTGTCATTATCCGGGGCGGAATACCAGCCGTTTTCGCCGTTCATACGGGTGTATTTGTCATTGCGGTCACTTTCGGTACCGGCATAGCCCTTGCCAATCTCATTGGGAAAATAGCCGGTGTTGTCCACAGCAATGGCGGCATAACCCCGGGCGTTCCAAATGCGGATCCACTCCGGATAGGGGTGCCCGCCACCGCCATGCACCAAAACCACGGCAGGCAGCTTTTCTCCGGTTGGGTTTCCGGGAAAACCGACATGTCCGAAAACGGTGGTGTCTTTTCCCTTGTAAGGAGCACCCCTCATGGTAAACGCGGTGACCCCAGGCCAGCGTGAATCCGGCTTCATGTCGTATTCCGGCGCGGGGCTACTCTGCGGTTTGGTTCGGATATAATTTTCAAAAATATTCTCACAGGCACTGCAAAACATCTCTTTTTCCTTTTCTTATCTTTTCGTGTCTGTTAGCGGATTGCCGTTTCTTGGGCTGCGGCAACATATTGTCTGGCATTCTCGGTCAAAGCTTCAAAATCCCCTGCGGCAATCAGGTCCCGGCGTACCAAAGAGCTGCTGATGCCAAATCCGACAGCCCCGGCGGCAGCAAAAGCGGTAAACTGATCTGCCGTGACTCCGCCGACTGCCAGCAGCTTTACATGACTAAGAGGGGCGGAAAGATCCTTGAAATAATCCGGGCCCATGCTACCAGCCGGGAACAGCTTGACAAAATCCGCCCCGGCGGCATCCGCCGCGGCAACCTCGGTGGGGGTCAGTGCGCCCGGTATAGAAACCAGTCCAACCCGGTATGTTGCCCGGATGATATCGGGGTCTGTGTTTGGGCTGATGATAAATCGGCCACCGGCAAGCTTGGTGAGCCAGACCTGTTTTTCAGTCAGGACGGTTCCGGCACCGATGATCATGCGCCCGGCAAAATATGTGCAGGCAAGCCGGATTTGGTCAGCGATCTCCTCATCCGGGGTAGCTCCGTCGGCACTGTAAGTAATTTCCGCCAGACGAACGCCGCCCGCATACAAAGCCTCCAAGGTCGGCAATAGCTGTTCGCGGTCAACGCCCCGTACGATTGCAATCAGCTTTTCCTGCAGAATTTGCTGCACAAGGGCGGGTTTATCAAACAATGTTGTGGGTTTGCTGATCACCCGGTGGGCAATCTCTCTGCCCAGTAAAACATCCTGCTCGGTAAAAGCAGAAAACAGCATTTCGCAGGCACCGACACGCTCCCGGTCATACAGAAGGCAAATCTGCTCTCCGCGCAGACAGACATCCGGGTAGGAGGTCGCCCACCGTTCATCGATCAGACTGCGGTAGGGCCAGGTCTTGCCGTCATCCTCTGATAGCATGACGGTCATACGGCAGCGTACGGTGGGATGGTCGTTGACAATCAGCAGCAGCCGTCCGCTGGGCAGTCGGGAGATAAAAAACCGGGTGTCAGCGCTGACTATGTCGGAAAGGGTGACTTCGCCGAAGGTGTATCCGCCATCGGTGGAATAGCATTGGGTCAGGTATCCGGTTCCGCTGCGAATCAGCATGCGCAGAGTACCGTCCATCTGCTCATAGACCATGGCCTCATCAAAAACGGTCTTCTTCTTTTCCGGTCCGGTGATCTGCTGCCAGGTACGCATACCGTCGGTGGAAAGGCTGTAGCAGATGCGGTTTTCCAGTTGGTTGTAGTTGCCGGCCCACACCGTGCCGTTTTTCATAAACAAAGGTTTGCACCGCATAAAGCCGTGAAACATAAACTGCGGTGCAGAAAATACCGGTTCGGCAGCATCCGGGTCAGCGCAGATAATTTGCCATTCGCTGTGCTGAAAATCCGAGAACAGGGTACCGTCCACCACGGCAAGCGGCTGAAAAGCAGAGCTTTTTGGCAGAGTAGCGGGGGCGTTGCGTACATTGTTTTGCACCCAGCATAAATGCAGCGCACCGTCCGGGTCGCAAAACAGCTGAATATCCAGGGCATGAATATTCAGCTCCCGGCTGCTGGGAATGACAATCAGCGGTTCAGACCAGGTTTCTCCGCCGTCATCGCTGTAGACCAGCAGGTTGTAGTTGTCCATATGGGGCTCCAGTGTGCCGCCGGCATACCAGCCGGCATACAGTCTGTCGCCCCTAGTGCAGGCTAAGGTTGCGCAGCCTTGGTAGATACGCAAATTCTCTTTATAGCGCAGATCATCCGGTCTGTAAAGAATATCGCAGGCAATGTGGTCAGCGTTGAACATTTTTCAGATCGTTCCTTTCTATTGCAGCCAGTAGGTACCTATCGAAAGAACGGTGCTGCCGGCCGTTCACTACTGTTGTTTATTATATCAGCAGGCAGGTCATTTTGCAATCCGAAATGTATGGAAAACAGGTCTGCAACGCTGTATTTGTTCCCAAATTCAAGAAATGAAACGGCTGTCACGAACAGGAAAAGGGTACACCGAAAAAAGTCGGCGGTTTCTATTCCGGGAGAGATATGGTATAATGGAAACGGATCGTAAAAACAGATAGCTTTTGCAGAAGGGGTAGAATCTATGAAGGTTGGTATTTTTGCAGATCCCCAATATTGCAGCGCCGAAATTATATGTGGTACACGCTATCCCCGCCTCTCTTTGGGAAAAGTTCGGCAGGCTTATGAACAGTTTAGTGCGGAGAATGTGGATCTGACCTTGTGTATGGGTGATATGATCGACCGGTGTGAAACACATACCCAGGCTTTGCAGTATCTGGATGAGCTGCTTTCCGTCATCCGGGATAGCAGACTGCCGTTTATCCATGTCCCCGGCAACCATGATTACCTGGATTTTTCTGCTGAGGAGCTGGAACAGCACGGGTTGAAAACACCACCCTATGTCTGGGAACATAGCGGTATCCGGTTCATTGTGCTGGATGCAAATTATCGTTCGGATATGAGGCGGTTTGATCAGGCAGGGGTGGAATGGACAGATTCCAACCTTCCCCCTGAGCAGGTTGCTTTTTTAAGTCTGGCCTTAGACGAAGCAGAGGGACCCTGCGTTATTTTGGTACACGAAAGCCTGGATGACCGTGTGGAAGAGCATCATATCATCAAGAATGCAGAGGAGATCAGAAAAGTCATTCGGCAAAGCGGAAAGGTCAAGCTGGTCATACAGGGGCACTTTCACCCCGGTGCGGACAACGAAATTGACGGCATCCGGTATCTGACAGTTTCTGCAATGTGTGAAGGGCATGACAGCCGTTTTCTCATACTGAATATATGATAGATTTATCGGAAGGATGAAACCGACATGAACTATCCGCTGAACAGTCTGGGGCTGACCCATGCTTTTTTGGCACAGCATGTGTGCCCCGGTTATTTTTGCATCGATGCGACCGCCGGAAACGGCGGTGATACGGTCTTTCTCTGCTCCTTGGTGGGAGAAACCGGAAAGGTGCTGGCGCTGGATTTGCAGCAGCAGGCTGTGGACAACACCAATCGACGGATTATAGACGCCGGGTATGAGAGAATCGGGCACGCTGTGCAGGCGGACCATGCTTGTTTGGCGCAGTTTGCGTCTCCGGAAAGCGTGGATGCCATCTGTTTCAATTTCGGCTGGCTGCCGGGCGGTGACCATGGGGTGTTTACCCAACCGGAGACCAGTATACCCGCCATTGAGGCAGCCTTAAACTTGTTGCGTCCGGGTGGAGTGCTAAGCTTATGTATCTACTACGGCGGACGCAGTGGCTATCGGGAGCGAGATGCTCTTTTGGACTACCTGCAGACACTGGATAATCGCCGGTACACGGTAATCGAGAATCGATTTATTAACCGTACCGGGGACGTACCTATCCCGGTTTTTGTCTTTAAGCAGGGATAAGGGCCGTAAAAGACCTTATAGCTTTTGTTTTTGCATGGATAAACTTGCGGTTTGCCCCCGGATTATGATATAATAAAAAACAACCAGTTCGGTGTTTTGCAACCGGGTAAAACACTGGTTTTTTAGAAAACCGGGCGGCACACCCGGTTTTGGCATATAAGAAGGTCGTGACTTGTTTTGAAAAATTTTACCGTGAATACCAAAATCTGTTTTGGCGAAAAGGCGTTGGACCGTCTGCTCACCCTGGAGTACCGCAAGGTGCTGGTCATTGCTGATCCCTTTGTGGTCACCAGCGGGTTGATTACCCAGGTGACTGACCGGCTGCAAAAAGCGGGTATCACCTACGAGGTTTATGATGATGTGGTACCGGATCCGCCAATGGAAAAGGTGGTCGGCGGTATACGAGTGGCGTTGCAGCAGCGCCCGGCTTGCCTGATTGCTATCGGCGGCGGCAGTGCAATTGACCTATCCAAAAGTGTGCGCAAGTTTGCCGGAGAGATCGATCCGGTGTTCCGTCCTCAGTTGATCGCCATCCCCACCACCAGCGGCACTGGCAGCGAGGTGACCAGCTTTGCGGTGATCACAGACCCGGAAAAGGGCGTTAAGTACCCGTTAAGCGAAGAAAGCATGATTCCGGATGAGGCTATTTTGGACGAAGAGCTGGTCAAATCGGTACCGGCGACCATTACGGCAGATACGGGTATGGATGTTATGACCCATGCCTTTGAGGCCTATGTTTCGGTGAATAATAATGAGTTTTCCGCGGCTTTGGCAGAAAAGGCTGTGGAGATCTGCGGTCAGTTTTTACTGCGGTCTTTCAGTGATAGCGGTGATTCTCACGCCCGGCGTAAAATGCATATTGCGTCCTGCCTTGCAGGTCTTGCCTTTAATTCGGCCTCGCTGGGGTTAAATCACGGTATGGCACACCAGCTGGGGGCAACTTTTCATATTTCCCACGGTCGGGCTAATGCTATTTTGCTGCCCTATATGATCGAGTACAACTCCGGAATTGATATGCACAGTAAAAGCAAAGCGGAATATCCCCCCTGCGTGCGCAAATATTGCAATATGGCCCGTATTTTAGGGGTTTCCAATTTCAATGAAATTACCACTATCCGGGCGCTGGTCTCCTATGTGCAGTTCATGAATAAGGAGATGAATATTCCCCTTTCTGTCTCTGCTTTGGGCAGTATCAGCGAAGAAGATTACAATAGTAAGATAGAGTTTATGGCTGAGATGGCCTTAAAGGATGGCTGTACTGCTACCAACCCCCGCACCCCCACCAAGCAAGAAGTGATGGAGCTTTACCGAAAAATATGGTAAGGTTGGAAAGGATGTGTACCCGTGCGGAATGTTTTGGATAATGTACGGACCCTGTTGCCGTTTCTGATTTTTTCTTGGGCATTTTTTGCGGTGACCGTCTTGTGGCGGCCGCAGCGTTTTTCCAATTGTATCTTTTTGGGCGTCGCTCTTTTGGTCAGTGTCATTTTTTTGACCGGTCTTGCAGGCGATTATCAGGGGCGGGCACTGGTAGCTGTATTCCTTTTGTGTGTCGTGGCAATCTTTGCTGTGCCGGTTATGCTGATTATGAACGGCGTCACCATGCTGCGCAGAGAATCCCGCTCAGTGGGCAATCTGCTTTCGTTGATACTTGGGATTGTAATCGGTATAGGTGAAATCCTGTTTGTGGTCAGCTTGCTGACGGAATTGCCTGCCATTGATCTGCAACAGCTGGCCATGCCTATGACTGTTATTTGGGTGACAGTTTTTTATTTTAGCTGTTGGATACTGACATTTGTTTTGTATGTGTTGTTTATTCAGTGGATGCCTCACCGGATGCAGTTCGATTATGTGATCATTCACGGCAGTGGGCTGATTGGCGGTGACGGCATCGGCAGGCTGCTGGGCAACCGGATTGATAAGGCGATTGAAATTTATCACAAATGTAAGGTTAAGCCGATGCTGATCCCCAGCGGCGGCAAAGGCGGGGATGAGACCGTTTCCGAGGCTGAGGCAATGAAAAAATACCTGCTGGAGCACGGTATCCCGGAGCAGGCGATTCTGACAGAGGATGGTTCTGCCACCACAATGGAAAACCTGCAGAATTCCATGAAACTGATCGTAGAGCATTCCGGCAAGCAGATCACCAAAGGCTGCCGTTACGTGGGCAAGCAACCGGGCTCCCGGACGGCGCTGATTTCCAGCAACTATCATATCTACCGGTGCTTGCTCTATGCGGCAAAGCTGAAATTTCACTGTGTTGGCATAGGCGCCAAGGTGGCGTGGTACTATTGGCCAAGTGCTACCCTGCGGGAGTTTGTCGCCGTCTTTACCAAGATGCCCCATGTTTTTTGGATGTTTGGGGGCTATCTGCTGGTGGTGGTATTACCTACTTTGGCAGTTGTTTTCGGTAGTTAACAGTGACAGAAAAACGGAGTATCGCAGCGTAGCGGTACTCCGTTTTTGTCAGAAATGCAACAATCAGTTTTTGTTCTGCTCGGGGTGGCTATTACGGCTGAAGATGGCGTCCTGCGTGGCATCATTATTCGGCAGTTGAGGCAGCTTACGGGCGATTAGTGCCTTGATCGGTATCCCCTGTTCGCTGAACATCTGCTCGTGTTCTGTGCGCAGGTTCCATTCCGGCTCGTTCGCGTGCAGATCACGGGTGCTCCAGGTTATTTCAAAACCGGTCTGAGGAAAATACTCCAGACTGGCTTCAAACAGGTCGTCATCGTCGGTTTTAAACCAGACCTCGCCGCCGTCTGCCAAAAAGGTACGGTATAAAACCAACTGCCGCGGATGGGTCAGACGGCGCTTATGGTGACAGTCCTTCGGCCACGGATTACAAAAGTTGATGAATATCCGGTCGATCCGGTCCTTTTCTCCCAGCAAGCGCTCAATCAGACAGATCTCCTGTGCAACGATTTTGACATTGTCCACAGCGGTTTTTCCGGCGGCTGCAAAGGCTTCCTCAACCTTGCGCTTGGCAAGCACCAAAACCTCACTTTTAATGTCAATGGCAATAAAGTTTGCCTGAGGCCAGCGCAGAGCCGCCTGAGCGATATATCCGCCTTTGCCGCAGCCCAGTTCTAACCACAGTGGCGCTTCGTGCCGGGAAAATTGGTTTGCCCAGTTGTTTTTGTATTGGGTGGGGTCGTTACTGTATTCGTCATAACAAAAGTCACTGGCGGCAAGCTCCGGTCTTGCCCAGGGTTTACGGCGCATTCTCATAGCTGAATCGGTTCCTTTTCCTGTTTTCTTGACTGTAATGATCTTACAAAGGAATATCATACCATATTTTTGCAATTTCGTCACCATTTATTGCCGGAAAAATTGTTTTTCTAAGGTATTTATGATAGAATAGTCCCGTCCGCTTCATCAGCGAAATATGTTATCTTATTGTTTGAGGGCAAATAATATGTTTACGATCCGTCACGCGACCCCTGCCGATCTGCCTGTTATGCTTGCAATTTACGACGCTGCCCGTAATTTTATGCGACAACACGACAACCCGACCCAGTGGAAACCGGATTACCCCGGCGAAGCAGCGCTGCTGCAGGATATGCAGCGGGGCGAAAGCTATCTTTGTGAGCAGGACGGTGTGCCGGTCGGTACATTTATGTATACTCTTGCCGGTGAAATCACCTATCAGGTGATTGAACAGGGCGACTGGCATTATAAGGATGAGACCTATGGCACGGTGCATCGGGTGGCCTCCGCCGGTGTGGTCAAAGGGGTAGGCACTGCCGTTTTTGATTTTTGTAAAAGCCTTTGCCCCTGCGTACGGGTGGATACTCACCGGGATAACTATGTTATGCAATCTCTTGCCGAAAAGAACGGCTTTTCCTATTGCGGTATCATATATCTGCTGAACGGAGAGGAACGCCTGGCATACGATTGGCACTGCTGAACAACCGTTGAAAGATAACAAAAACGGAGTGTATAAGACAGGCTGAGCTGTCTGAACGCTCCGTTTTTTGCGGTTAAAACAGGTCGGCCTCCGCATGGGCGGCAAAGCTGTCGTTTTCGACGGTCAATCCGGCGGCGGCCATTGCCCGGCGATATTCCACCGGGGTTTGGCCGGTCCGCTTGCGAAATACCTTGCACAGATAGTTTGCACCGGAAAAACCGCACAGGGTGGCAACGACCTCCAGGGTGTTTCCCTGCAGCAGCAACTGTCGGGCGGTCTCTATGCGCACATCGGTCAGGTACTGTCCCGGGGTGACCCCCAGCGCGGCGTGGAACACCCGTACCAGATGGCTTTTGGTTACCCCCAGTTCATCTGCCAGCTCCTCTATCCCGTATAGGTTGGCATATCCGGTGCGTATCCGGGTTACCGCACGGTGTATCAACGGGGGAAGACTTTGTTGTTCGGCACGGTCGGGTTCCAGATTGCACAGCAGCTCAAGGCCGACACTGCTTACCCGGCTACCGGACAGGCTGTTGTCACAAAGAGCGGTCAGCAGGGTGGTCAAGCCGGGGTAATAGCCGGCATCCTGTACCAGCGGAAAGGTCAGCTGGTCACAAAAGGCATCGGCGGCGGCTCCCTCCAAAACGACGCAAAGGCAGTGGCAGGGCTCCAAAGGCTCCAGCACAAAAGGCAGGTCCGTCATAAACAGATTCCCTGCGCCGGCAACCGTAATTTTTTCGCTTTGTGTGCGGATGGCGGCCTTGCCACTGGACAGTAAAACCAGCCCCAATTTGCCCGAGGTATAGCTGACAGGCTGGGCAGGCCAAACAGGCGCACCGTAAACACGACGTAAAATGCCGGAACAGTAGGTTTCAAAACTTTGCATAGCAACAACTTCCATCAAATATCAATATTTTACCATTTTAAACCGAAAAATCTCTGATATTATTATATTAACAGCAGAAAGCTGTGTCAAGAAAAACCAATTATTTGGAGGAAAAAGATTATGGCAGGTATTTCTCTGCGCCACATTTACAAAATTTATGATGGCAATGTTACCGCTGTTTCCGACTTCAACCTGGAGATCAACGACAAAGAGTTCGTCATCCTGGTTGGCCCTTCCGGCTGCGGTAAGTCCACCACTCTGCGTATGATCGCCGGTTTGGAGGAGATCTCCAAGGGCGAGTTGTACATCGGCGACCGTTTGGTTAACGACGTTCCTCCCAAGGATCGTGATATCGCCATGGTGTTCCAGAACTACGCTCTGTATCCCCACATGACCGTCTACAAGAACATGGCTTTCGGTTTGGAGTTGCGTAAGACCCCGAAGGCTGAGATTGAGAAGCGTGTCCGTGAGGCTGCCCGCATCCTGGACATTGAGCACCTGTTAGACCGTCGTCCCAAGGCTCTGTCCGGTGGTCAGCGTCAGCGTGTTGCTCTGGGTCGTGCAATGGTTCGTAACCCGGCAGTTTTCCTGCTGGACGAGCCCCTGTCCAACCTGGATGCTAAGCTGCGTACCGCCATGCGTACCGAGATCGTTAAGCTGCATCAGCGTTTGGGCACCACCTTTATTTATGTTACCCATGACCAGACCGAGGCTATGACCATGGGCGACCGTATCGTTGTTATGAAGGACGGCTTCATTCAGCAGGTCGATACCCCGCAAAACCTGTACGATCTGCCTGTCAATATGTTTGTTGCTGGCTTCATCGGCAGCCCCCAAATGAACTTCATCGACGGTACCCTGATCAAGAAGGGCGAAGGCTATGCTGTTGATCTGGGCGAAGATGTCATTGGCATCCCCGCAGCCAAGACCGCCGGCACCGATCTGTCCGCTTACGAAGGCAAGGCCGTTAAGATGGGTATCCGTCCCGAGAACATTAAGGACGATCCCGACTTCCTGGCAGCCAACGGCGACAAGGTTTTGACCACCTATGTTGATGTTCACGAGCTGATGGGCTCCGAAGTTTACCTGTACCTGACCTACAAGGACAGCCGCTTCACCGCCCGTGTTGCCCCCACCACCAAGTCCCGTACCGGTGACACCGTCAAGATCGCTCTGGATACCAGCCGTGTCTATCTGTTCGATCCCGACACCGAGCTGACCATCTTGAACTAATTCAGGTCTGTTGATCGGCGTTAACTTGTAACAAAGCACCCCGTAGCTTTTTGATGAGCTGCGGGGTGTTTGTGTGTTATTCATGATTATGCGTGAGATCCGGCACTGTTGTATAGGTAGCAATTGGAATTGACGTGAAAAACCGGGATGAAACGGTTTCATCCCGGTAATTGCTTTACTGTAAGAAAAGCCATAAGCTTATTTGCGTAGTTTACGCAGAGTTTGCATTACATCGCTGCCGCCTTGACCAAAGTATTGCTGCAGCTTGAGATATTCCCGGTAAAGGGTGTCGTATACGTCTTTGTGGGCAGCAATAGGGGTATAAACCGTGTCCAAACAGTGGCCAAGCTGCTTGGCGGCGACGGCGGCATCCTGGTATAGTCCGGCGGCAAGCGCGCCCAGAATTGCACTGCCCAGGGCACCGCTTTGGGTGCTGGCGGCAACACGGATAGGCAGACCCAATACATCCGCATAAATCTGCATGGTCATGGCGTCCTTGCGAGCAATGCCGCCACCGGCAACCAGGCCCTCAATTTTGACCCCGCCGTCCAGATAAGCTTGCAAGATTTGCCGCGTTCCGTAGGCTGTGGCCTCAATCAGGGCGCGGTATATCTCTTCCGGCTTGGTACGCAGGGTCATGCCTACCATCATACCGGAAAGGTTGGCATCCTGCAACGGACTGCGGCATCCGTTCCACCAGTCCAGCGCCAACAGACCGTTTTCCCCCGCGGTAAGCTTTTCGGCCTTTTGCTGCAGTAAAGAATAAAGATTTATTCCCTGCCGGGATGCTTCCTCAGTATAGGCTGCGGGCAGACAGTTGCGAGTAAACCAAGCAAAATGGTCACCTACACAGGCCTGCCCCGCCTCATAGGCGTACAAACCGGGAACAACACCCTCCGGGACCACGCCGCAAATACCGGGCACACCGGTACCGGTTTCGCTTAGTACAATGTGGCAGGTAGAAGTGCCCATAATCAGCATTAGCTGTCCGGTACCACCGATACCTGCGGCGGGTAGGCTGGCGTGGGCATCAATGATACCGGCGGCAACCGGAGTGCCTTCACATAGACCGGTTAGGCTTGCGCCTGCGGAGGAAAGCTCTCCGGCTTTTCTACCGGGAGCAATTAGATCTCCTTTGCTTTTTATGGTGAAAGCGTCAGACAGACGGGGATCCAATGCGGCCAGAAAATCCTGCTCCGGCCAACCGGTACCTAAGATGTGACCCTCGGCATCCCGTTTTTCATGCCATAATCCCTTGTAGCCTGCCGCACAGGTGTTGCGAATAACCCTGCCGCAAAGTGAAAATACAATCCAGTCACCGGCTTCGACAAACCGGTCAGCGGCGTCCCAAATAGCCGGGGCCTCCTCCAATACCTGCCACATTTTGGGCAGAGCCCATTCACTGGAGATTTTACCGCCGTACAAGGGCAGCCAGGCCTCATTGCGCTTGTTTGCAAGGGCGTTGATACGGTTCGCTTGGCTTTGGGCGCCGTGGTGTTTCCACAGTTTAGGCCAGGCATTTGGGTTATGCGCCCAGGCCTCGTCCAGGCAAAGCGGCTGACCGTCCGCGTCAACAGGCAGTAAGGTGCAGGCGGTAAAATCGCTGCCGATGCCTACGATTTGCTCCGGAGCAATTCCGGTCTGTGCTAAAAGCTGTGGAACAGCGGCAAGAACATCCAGCCAATCCCGGGGATGCTGCAGCGCCCAATCCTGCGCCAGTGGTTCACCGGTCGGCAGAGCAGTATCCATAACGCCATGGGCGTAGGGAACCTCTAAGGAGCCGATTTCTTTACCGGTGGGTACCTGTAAAATCAGCAGCCGACCGGACAGTGTACCGTAGTCAATACCCAGTGTATACCTTTCCATTTAGCACCTCTGTTTTTTATATTCAAGCGGTGAAACGCCAAAATGTTTTTTAAAAAAAGATGAGAAGTAATTGGGAGAAGAAAAATGCATCATTTCGGCAATTTCCGCAACCGAAAAGCCTTCAGAGAGCATCTGTGCGGACTCTTTGATCCGAAGTGAGTTGTAAAATGTTTTGGGGCTTGCATTGGCGTAGTGATAAAACAGCTTCTTTAGGTAACTGACACTGATATTGCAGGAATCGGCAAAATCAGAAAGTGATAGATTTTCAGATACCGACCGGTGCATTGCCGTCACGATAAGGGAGTACATAAGTGCCGATACTTCGGTCGAAGATGCATCCTGTACCTCAAGTCTGGCGGAAATATCAATCAGAAGGACGGATAATTTTGAAACAACATACTGACCGTGGTACTTTGTCTTTTTGTTGCCAGTGCAGTACTCATACGCGGAATCGAAGCATTTCAAAAAAAGCGTGCGTTGATCGCTATTCAAATGGTACACACCGTCAAAAAGATTATCCGGCAGATCCCCTTTGACAGTAAAAGACAGATTGCGGATATTTGGCGAGGTACCTGCAAAGCTTTTCAGACAGTGAAATTCCATGGGGGCGTGAAACAGGATATCCCCCTCGTTCATAATGTATACCTTGCCGTCTTCGGTCAATTGTACACATCCGGTTACAATAAATACCGCCTCAATAAAATCGTGGCTTTCACCCTTAAAATCAAAATCGCAGGATAAAAACTGGTTGAGCGCATTGCCGATTTTGTCAATTGAAAAACGGCTTTTTACCGAATAAAGCATATGCATCTCCGAGTATCTAAATTTATACTTTTTGTAGCTGATTTCAGATTGATTAATGTTTTCCTCTAATCTATAATATCATTGGATCGCCAAAATATCAAGTCAGGAGGATCAAACATGAAACAGAAAATTAAGATAGCGTGTATCGGAATCGGGCGCCGGGGAAGCAATGTCTTGGAAGAGTGCCTTGCACAGATGACGGATGTGGAAATAGCTGTCCTGTGCGACAGGTATCCGCCTGCTCTTCAAAGTGGCGTTGAAATTTTAAAGAAAAAAGGCAGACCAGAACCGGTTACGACAACCGATGTCGATTTTGCAGTCCAATACCCCGGCGTGGACGCAGTGATCATTACGACAGGTTGGGACGGCCGTCCGTCCATTGCCAAAAAGGCTTTGCTTGCCGGTAAATATACCGCTATTGAGGTTGGCTGCGCGTTTGACCTTAGTGAATGTTATGAACTGATTGAGGCTTATGAGCAAACCGGTGTGCCGCTTATGATGCTTGAAAACTGTTGCTACGGCCGCCGGGAAATGATGGGCCTTCGGCTGGCTAAAGAAGGACTTTTTGGCGAGATTGTGCACTGTGCGGGCGGATATCATCACTATCTGCCGGAAGTTGAACTGTTTGAGGACCTGGGGAACCCGAATCCCCATTACCGTTTGGGCTCGTATAAATACCGCAACTGCGAGCAGTACCCCACCCACGAACTGGGGCCTATCGCAAAGGTTCTGAATATCAACAGGGGCAACCGGTTTATGACGCTATCCTCGTTTGCATCGAAACCCGGCGGTCTGAAGCAGGCTGCCAAGACCTTGCTTGGCGAAGACAGCCCGTATGCAAAAATCGACTATAAGCAGGGTGATATCATCACAACGATCATAACCTGCGCAAACGGAGAAACGGTACAGCTCAGTCTTGACACCACCGCGCCGCGGCCGTATTACAGCCGCGACTTTACTGTAAGGGGTACAAAGGGTATGTGCGGCGAGGAGCGTCATGTTGTGTATTTTGAGGGCATGGAGGAGAACATCGAAAACAATGAGGAGGAAATGTTCGAAAAGTACGATCATCCGCTGCACCGGGAGTACCATTCGTTAGGGGAGTGCGGCAACCATGAGGGTGCGGACTGGCTGGTGCTGCGAGCATTTTTCGAGAGCGTGAAGGCCGGTACGAATACACCCATCGACGCGTATGATACCGTGACCTGGCTTGCGGTTGCAGCACTGTCGGAGATGTCCATTCAAAAGGGCGGAATGCCGGTCAACTTTCCTGATTTCACAAAGGGTAAGTGGATCAATCGAGAGTCCCCCGTAAAGAGCAAATATTCCCTTGACGAAATTATTGAGGATAAAAGCGTACCTATTTTTGCAAAATAAAAGGAAGATATTCAATGGGCTGTAACAAAATGATAAATTTTGCTGCAGCCTCTTTTTAGTGCAAAATTATCTGCATGATGTGCATCGGCTGGAACTGACCCCACGCCCGTAAGTAAACTCCGCACGAATTGAGAAGTATTTATTCCCTTCTTTCGGTATAATGATGATATTGAAACGGAGGAAGGATTATGAATATCGAATACTTAAAACAGCACAAAACAAAAGCACTGCTTTCCGTTGCCATACCAAGCATTATCGCTATGCTGCTCGAAACCGTTATCACAGTAACAGACGGATATTTTATAGGGAACTATGTCGGCGAAAGTGCTTTGGCGGCAATCAATTTGGGATTGCCGGTGCTTTATTTATACCTGGGCGTTGGACTTTGCGCCGGTGTCGGTGGTTCGGTTATCAGCGGCAAGTTCTTAGGTGCAAAAGATCGGGAAAATGCAAGCAAAGTCTTATCGCAGACCGGCGTTACGGCATTGGCTTTCAGCATCGCCGTATCTCTGCTGGTGGTGCTTCTGTTTGCGCCAATTCTCAAGGTACTTCATGCCGACGGCGAACTGTTCGGTTATTTCACAGCGTATTACAGAATCATGCTATTTGCGTATCCACTGATGATTATGAGTACCATTCTCGGTATGTTTGTCCGTGTTGATGGGAAACCGCAGTTTTGCATGCTTGTTAGTATCGTCGGTTGCGTACTGAATGCCGTTCTGGACTATGTTCTGGTGGCAAAGCTTAATATGGGTATCCGTGGCAGTGCTCTCGCCACGCTGACTGTTCAAATCATTACGACGGTGCTTCCATTCGCCTATTTCTTCGGAAAAGGCAGGACCATCCGATTCTGCAAATTTCGCTTCGACAGGGAAGTAAACCGCGAAATGATTTTTAACGGTTCTTCGGAATTGATTGGAGAAATGGCAAGCGCAATCTCCATGTTTGCTTTTAATTATGTGCTGATGAAATATGTGGGAACGGAAGGCGTTGCGGCATTTACCATTCTCGGCTTTGCAGTGTATGGGTACAGTATGATTGCCATTGGATTCGGTCAGGGACTGACAACCCCCGTAAGTATCTTATGGGGCGCGAAAGAGCAGGAAACGGCGGTGGAACTGAGAAAGGCTACAAACAGGATTCTGCTTTGTATCGGCTTCGTTTTTGCCTTGTGCTTTCTGGTCTTCGGCAGAAGATATGCCGTAATCTTCGGGTGTAGTGATGAGATTGCGGAGATGATTTCCATAGGCTTTCGCTTTTTTACTGTGACGTTTTTGATAATGGGCTATGATGTTATCAATTCCATGTACTTTACCGGTTGCGGAGACGCCAAAAGCTCGGCGTTGATTTCTTCTCTTCGCGGAATTGTATTCTTACTGATTTTCATATTCGTATTTCCTGCAATTTGGGGTATGAACGGAGTATGGCTCGTGACACCGACAACGGAGGCATTGACGGCAATCATTTCTCTCGTATTGATTAGAAGACAAGCTAATTCGCTTCGGAAGGGATGATAAAATGGAAGGAAAAGAGAGCATTGTCATTCGGAATGAAGTCATCAACAAAGCAATTACCTATATTTTCGAGCATCTTGACGAGGATATTACAGTGGACGATGTTGCAAAGCACTGTGCCTACTCCAAATATTATCTGATGCGAATGTTCAAGGAAGATACCGAAGAGGCGCTGTATCAGTTTATCAAAAGAATTCGACTGGAACGAAGTGCTCTTCGGTTGAAAATGGATAAAGAAACGAGTATTACAGAAATCGGGGAAAATTACGGCTATTCCTCATCCAATTTTTCAACAGCTTTCAAAAAGCATCTGAATCAGTCTCCGGCGGATTTCAGAAAGAATTGTGAGGAAATCGCCGAAAGCAGTGATTTCTATCACGGTGAGTCCATAGACTCAGCACAAGCAGACGAAAAGGCAATCAGCATTGAGTGGCTGCAGGAAATCTGGGTTGTCTATGAGCGAAGAAAAGGAAACTATCACAATTTGGACTATGAGTGGTGCGATTTTATGAAACGGTACGAGTACCTGACAACAGAGGATACTCTGTATCTGGACTGCACCATTGACGACCCGTCAATAACGGATGAAAACGGGTGTATGTATGAGCTTTGTCAGTCGGTTCCACCCGACCATCCGGCACTCAAGAAACACCCGGAGGTACTTGTGCACAAATTCGAAGGTGGAAAATACGGCGTTTATCATTTTAAGGGATACCCTTGCTTCTTATTTCAGGTGTATCAGGAGGTATTTTGTAGGTGGCTTTCCAAAACAAGAAACCGTTTGGAACGGAATAAACCGGTATTTGATATTTACAGAAAAGTCGCGAAGGACGGATATATGGAAATGGATATCTGTTTTCCACTGCACTGAAATTATTTGGAGGTAATTATTCCCCAAAAGGAAAGTCCCAGCGACTGTTTTTTGCAGTTTTTTCTGCTACAGCACCGGGACTTTTCTGCTTTTTATGGGCTGCTTTTTGCCACAGCCCCACTGTTTCAAAATGTTCCCCCAATGGTTACTTTACCGCCTGGCCCACTTTTCGCAAAATATCTGCGGCAGGGGCAGGAATCCGCCCCAAAGCATCCGGCCCAACATTCAACAGATAGTTGACCCCGCGGGCGGCAAGGTGCTGCCGGATCTCGATGACCTTTTCGGCGTTTTTCCAGTTGTTGTCAAAGCTTTTATAACCCCAGGTATCGTTTAAGGTTGCAGGGGTCTCTACCAGCTGCTCACCGAAATCCTGCCCGGAAACCTCATTGTCTCCCATAGAGCGATAATCGCCCAGACCGTTGCCCAGACGAGAGTTGACCAGGCAATCCGGTTGGTACTTTTTAACTAGATCGTACAGCTGTCGGCTTTGTGCCTCGCTGAGAGTGGTTGGGGTATCAAACCAGATCAGCGCCAGAGAACCGTAGCCGGTCAACAGCTCTGTCACCTGCGGGATCACCTTTTTCTCAAAATATTCGGTGTAGTTCTTGCTGGAGTTGTCCGGGTAATCCCAGTCGTTGGTCCAGCACATCCCTACATTGGAGTATGGCTCCATGGTGTAGCCGCCGCCGTTGGGCTCGTGCCAATCCAAATCCTGCGAATAGTATAGCCCCAGTTTCATATTGTACTTTTGGCAGGCGGCGGAAAGCTCGGCCAGTACATCCCGGCCAAAGGGTGTGGCATCTACAATGTTAAAAGAATCCACTTTAGAATGGTACATGGCAAAGCCTTCGTGATGTTTGGCGGTAAAGACAATGTACTCCATACCGGCATCTTGGGCTAGTCGCACCCATTCCTCTGCATCAAACAGAATGGGGTTGAAGGCATTTGCCAGCTTGCAGTATTCTGCGCCGGGAATACGGTATTTGGATTGCAGCCATTCGCCGATATAATCCATTCGCTGCCCCTTCCATTCCCCCGCAGGCAGGGCGTACAAACCCCAGTGAATCATCAAACCAAAGCCGGCATGTTTGAACCATTTTTTGTTGTTTTCCATTTATAGTTATTCTCCAGTTTTTGGTTTCGTTGGGCATCAGGATGCTTTGCAATCAAAACGCAACCTCTTCCCTGCTATTATAACAGGTTTTCTACATAAAGTAAATTGAAAAACCGTTACCCCAAACAGTGAAAAGAAAAGAATTTTGAAGCCAAAGATCGTGATTGAAAGCCATTATGTTCGGCTTAATCACAGACCAAGACCGAGACTGAATGGGGCGGTAAGGTTACAGGTGATGTAATGGACAAGGTCCTTTGAGTGATCTTGACACTGTCCGGGTGTTCTATATCGTTATAAACAGAGATATTTTCACCTGTTACCGTGTATAGGGTGCCGGATTTTCCGCAGCCGGACAGACTGATTTGTACGGTGTCTGCGGGACTTTTGTTGATCAGCGAGATTGCCGTTTTTCCGTCTGCCCGCAGGGTCGCCACCGTGTCCAGAACAGGTATCTGCAGGGGACCGCCCTCGGGGCCGGTAAATGTCATCACCGGTTGCTCCGGCATCCAGCTGTCAACAATGGTTTCTCCCATTTGGTTGACAAACAGGTCGAAAATATGGTAGGTGCTGCGCAGTACAATGCCGTTCTTATGGGTGAAAATCATTCCCCTTGTATTGACGGAAGGGGCAAAATTAGCCATGCGGACGCAGTCTGCATGCCGCAAAAACATGTTCAGCACGCAGGCGGTAAAAACTGCGTCGGCAAGGGTATACTGACTGTTGTCATCATTTTCATCCCGTGGGGTCAGCCATTTTGTTTCATCTGTTTCCGGTATTGCGGAATGGATGCCGGGGTGGTACCACCCCTGTAAATTCCATTCGTCAAAAGCAATATGGATCTGTTTTTTCAGCCCCATGGCAACCAGCAGCCCTTGTGTTTTTTGAATCTCAGAATCCAACTTACAGGTGTAGGACATTGCCTTTTCATAGCTTGCGTGGTCGTTTGTGGTATGGATCGGGTCCCAGTACCGGTGAATAGATACCCAGTTCAGATATCTGCCAGCGTGGGTGAGCAGCTCCATTGTCCAATCGGCATCCGACAGTGCCGCTGCGGACAGTTGTACCTCCGGGTCGACCCGTTTGAGCATTTTAGCGGCCTCTGTCACCAGTCTTGCCCATTCGTGTTTTTCCTTCGCGCCTATTTCCCAGCTGCCGTAATTTTCATTGCCGATGGAAAAATAGCGTACTTTATAGGGCTCTGTGTGACCGTTCTCTTTACGCATCTGGGCGTATTTGCCAACTTCAAGATTGGTGTATTCTAACCAATCACTCATCTGCTCGGCTGTCCCTGTCCCTGCGTTAGAGCAAATGTACATCTGCGCCCCTAATTTTTGACAAAGCAGAGCATACTCATCTGTGCCGAAGGTGTTGGGTTCCTCTACCCGCCATGCTTTATCAAAAACTGGCTGCCTGTTTTTGCCTACGCCCTCTTTCCAGTCGTATGCGGATACGAAGCATCCGCCGGGCCAGCGAATAATCGGCGTTCTGATTTTTTTCAGTGCCTCCAGCACATCTGTACGAAAACCGTCCGTGTCACTGAGGGGATTACACGGATCAAACACACCGCCGTAAATCTGACGGTGAAAATGTTCCAGAAAATGTCCGAAAATCATTTCGTCTCGCTTTGCAAGTGTTCGGTTTTGATTGACATATAGTTCCATCCTTGTTTCCTCCTCTATCGGTTTTCAGTATTTTTTTCGTTGCGTTTAATGTTCTGACATGCACTGGGCAGGCTCTTTACCTTGCATTATATGCAAACCGAACAGGTATGTCAATCGATATGATAAAACAGTTTGGATTCCGGCGGCTATGATCTGCCCCGGAAGTCAAAATCGGATATGCGTGAAAATGCAATGGGAATATCTGTGATATGTACTTGCGCGGATATGTCGACTATGTTATACTCCGAAAGTACACAGAGTTTTTCCACGGTATCAAGAAAAAGGAGTGGCAGTAAAATGGAGCAGTATTTACCTCACGGTTTTTCCTGTGCGGATTTTGTAAAGGTTCCCCAGGACAATGTCCCGATTTACGGCTGGATGTGGAACGCACCGGTCACTAAGGAGGAGACGGAGCGCCAACTGGATGAGATGCAAAAGCAGGGCATCCGTGCAATGTACATGGTTCCCCTGCCGCCGGCATTTCGCCCCTATACCATGGAATCCTATCTCAGTCCGGCGTATCTGACCGAGGAGTATTTCGCGGCGGTACGCCACGCACTGGAGTATGCCCGTTCCGTCGGTATTTCCGCCTGGCTGTACGATGAGGGCGGCTGGCCCTCCGGCCTTGCCTGCGGTAAGGTGGTGGAGGGTCATCCCGAGCTGCGGCAAAAGCTGTTGGAGGAGAGAACATTGACCCTTTCTGCAGGGGAAACACTGACACAGGAGCTTCAGCCTGACGGCAGCTTTGCTGTGGCGTTGTTTGTCAATGAAAAAAGAATTGCTCTGCCTTTTACCGCCCGTGAGGAGCAGAAGGTCACCGTATACTATGTCATTCGCAACGGCTTATCGGATCTGCTGAACCCGGACGCAGTCCGGCGTTTTATCGGCATGACCCACGAGGGGTATGCCGCTGCCTATGGGGATCAGTTGCCCGTGCTGGCAAGCTGTGTCTTCACGGATGAACCGTGTATTCCTCGCTGGCCATACCTTGACCCGACCAAATACGCGGCAAAATACGGGTACGATTACCTGGACGCGTTGCCGGAGATTTTCCACACCCAGCAAAGCGACAAGCGAGTGGATTATTGCGACGAGTACAGCGGCATGGCTGCAGATACTTATTATCGTCCCCTGCAGGAGTTTTGCCGTGCCCACGGTATGAAGGCCACCGGTCATATAGACAACGATCATGACCCTGCCTTTTATGTGGGACAGGGCGGTCATATTATGCGTCATCTGCGACTTTTTGATATTCCGGGTATTGATCTGATCTGGCAGCAGATCAAGTTTGACGGCAGCTCGTCCCGAATGATGTATCCTCATTTTGCCTCCTCGGCTGCAAACCAGACCGGCGGCGTGTACGCTATGACCGAATCTTTTGGAGTGTATGGCAATGGCCTTTCCTTTGCGCAGATGCGATATCTGCTGTATTTCCAGGCGGTGCGGGGCATCAACCTGTTCAATCCATTGGCAATCTCTTACGGTAACGACAAATTTCAGTGCCAGATTGAGCGGCCATCTTTCCGACCGGAGATGCCCTCATCCTTTGCGCTACCTGCCATGAACGGCTTTATGGGGCGGCTTTCCTACCTTGCCTCCTACGGTGTGGCAGATATCCAATGCGCAGTCTTTTATCCCATACGGGATATCTGGCGGTTAAAGGATGCCGCCGAAATTACGGATCGGTTTGTAACCGTGGCGGCAGAGCTGGACGCGGCTCTGGTGTCGTACGATGTCATTGACGGCGATTTTTTGATCGGCTGCCGGATACAAAGCGACAATGGGTCAGCAGCTTTGGCGATGGGGAATGCTGCCTACCGGGTCATCTTTATGCCGGAGGGCGCTACCCTGACCAACCGGGAAAAGGCGGTGTTGGATGCTTTCCAGAAGGCAGGCGGAACGATCCTCAGTCAGCCGGATGACCGATACGCCGCGGTGAAAAC
The DNA here is from genome assembly GCA_002314755.1 of Faecalibacterium sp. UBA1762. Lineage (GTDB taxonomy): Bacteria > Bacillota > Clostridia > Oscillospirales > Ruminococcaceae > UBA1762. The sequence continues at coordinate 37,798 of DCHC01000024.1, forward strand.
CGCCGGGGCGCATACCGGTCTGCGGATGACCAAACGCCGTGGGCAGCAGGGCAGCATGTATTTGATCTACAACGAGGGCGCGGAACCTTTGCAGGAAACAGTCTTTTTCCCGGAGGAAAAGGCGGGTTATCGGTTAAATCTGCAGACCGGAGAAATCTACCCGGTGACGGCGACCGAAGCACTGGAGCTCGCGTCGGGTGAGGGGTGGGGTTACCTCTTTGGCGATGTCGTGTTAGAGACCCAACCGGAGCATACTTTGGGGGACATGATACAGCTTTTGCAGCCAGATGGTGTGCAGAAGATTTCGACCTTTGACCTTACGCCCCACGGCAGCACCTCTCAAAAAGCAGAAGAGCCGGCGATCCGGACAAAGGAAGGTGATTTTGAGAAGCTGTTCGGTAAATATTATTCTGGAGAAGCAGAGTTCACCTTTACATTGCCCGCGCGGCAGCACGAATGCATTTTGGATTTTGGCAGAGTGGAGCAATGCTGTGAACTGACAGTGCAGGGCCAGTCTTTGGGGGTGCGCGCCCTGCCGCCTTACCGCTATTTTCTTCCAGCCGGAGAGGCGACACAGGCAAAGCTGAAGGTCGGCTCCACAGCTGCTGCGGCAATGTGCGGTTTTGACGCCGAAAAAGTGTTGCCAACCAACAATATCGGCCCGTACCAGAAAATCAGCCTTGCATTTGAGGAAGAAAGCAGATTTGGCGGTCTGTTCGGCCCGGTTACTTTGTACGCCTGCAAAAGGAAAGAAATATAAACAGGTAAAAGATACGGGAAACGGAAAGAAAAGACGGAATGAATTTTCTACCGCGTGTCGGCATTGCAGGTCGGCACAATCCCGGGGAAGGAACGGTTACAGGTATGAGCCGGACATTGATTGCTTATTATTCACGCTCAGGGGAGAATTACACGCCGCAGGGACCGGTAAAAAGCCGCATCGGAAATACTGCGTGGACTGCGCAGATTCTGGAGGAGTTGACCGGTGCGGATGTCTTTAAAATTGATATGGCACAGCCATACAGTGAAGAGTATGAGGAATGCACAAGACAGGCAAAGTATGACAGAGAAAATGCAGTACTGCCTGAGCTAAAAAACCGGCCGGATCCAACCGAGCTGGAGGGGTTGGAAACGCTTTTCCTCTGCTATCCCAATTATTGGAACGGCTTGCCCATGGTGGTGCAGACCTTTTTGAGAGGGATAAAAACAAAAGGGGTGCGTATTTTGCCGCTGTGCACCCACGGAGGCGACGGGATAGGTTTCAGTGAGCAGGAAATTGCGGAAATCTGCCCCAATGCAACCCTTGCGCCGGGTCTTGCGGTGGAGGGACATCTTGCTAGAGGCGCCAGGCAGGATGTGCTGATCTGGTTGATGCAGAACGGCATCGCTTTTCAGCAACCGGAGGAATGACCCATCAGACGGTACCCTGCGGCGCCAGGCAGAAAAACAGTTGTTGCTGTGCTTTTTACGGGCTTTTTCCAACAAAAAAACGGAAAAAGCTTGCAGTTTTTGCTGCTTCGCGGTATATTATAATGTAAAATACACATCCGCAAAGGAGTATCCCAAGCGGAGGACTGATAAAGAAAGGTTGAAAAGAGTATGATGCAATCCCGTACCCATACCTGTGGAGAGCTGCGATTGGCAGACGCCGGTAAGCAGGTCACCATTGCGGGCTGGATGGAAAATGTCCGTGAGGTTGGCAGTAATTTTGCCTTTATCGTACTTCGTGATTTCTATGGCACTACCCAGGTGGTGGTAGAGACCGAAGAGATGATGCAGATCATTAAGGGGCTGAATAAGGAATCCACCCTGCAAATCAGCGGCACAGTCCGTGAGCGTACCAGCAAGAACCCCAAGCAGCCTACCGGCGATATTGAGGTGGTTCCCGAGACCATCAAGGTGTTGGGGCGCTGCCGCTATAATGAGCTTCCCTTTGAAATCAACCGCAGTCGGGAAGCAGATGAGACGCAGCGTTTGAAATACCGCTATTTGGACCTGCGGAACCCCGCAGTCAAAAAGAATATTATTCTGCGGTGTAATGTGGTTGCCGCTCTGCGTCAATCCATGACTGAGCACGGCTTTTTGGAGATCACCACGCCCATTTTGACCGCTTCTTCTCCGGAGGGCGCCCGTGACTATCTGGTGCCCAGCCGGAAGCATCCCGGTAAGTTCTATGCACTGCCCCAGGCTCCCCAGCAGTTCAAGCAGCTGCTGATGACCTCCGGCTTTGACCGTTATTTCCAGATCGCTCCCTGTTTCCGGGATGAGGACGCCCGCGGTGACCGCAGTCCGGGCGAATTCTATCAGTTGGATATGGAGATGGCTTTTGCCACGCAGGAGGATGTCTTTGCCGTATTGGAGGATGTTCTGCCTCCTATCTTTGCAAAGTTCGGCACCTACAACCGGGCTTCCTCTGCCCCCTTTATGCGTATTCCTTATACAGAGTCTATGGAAAAATACGGTTGTGATAAGCCGGATCTGCGCATCGATTTGACTGTGGATGATGTGACGGAGCTGGTAAAGGATTGTGGCTTTGAACCCTTTACCGAGGGCTGCATCAAAGCAGTCGTGGTGGATAACTTCCACGAGACCCGTAAATTTATTGATAAGACTCTGGCAGATGTTGAGGTACAGGCAGGCAGCAAGCCCTACTGGTTCCGTCTGGATGAAAACGGTGAACTGGTTGGCGGTATTGCCAAGTTTATCACGCCCATCAAGGATCAGGTCGTTGCGGCCCTAAAACTGAAGCCGGATACGCTGGTTGCCCTCTCTGCCGGCAAAAAGTCCGCTGCGCAAAAGTGTGCCGGTGTGCTGGTCAAAACACTGGGCGCCGCGGTGCCGGGTCACATGGATAAAGAGCAGTACGCTTTCTGCTGGATCGTGGACTTCCCCATGTACGAGATTGGGGACGAGAGCGGAGAGCTGGAGTTCTGCCATAACCCGTTCTCTATGCCTGCCGGCGGTCTGGATGTTCTGCTGGCAGCAGAGCGCGGGGAGATCGATCCGCTGACCATCACTGCGGACCAGTACGATTTGGTTTGCAACGGCGTAGAGCTGTCCAGCGGCGCTGTGCGGAACCACGATCCCGAAATTATGATCAAGGCCTTCGAGCTGGTACGTCTGGGTGAGGACGATGTGAAAGCAAAGTTCCCTGCTATGTACAACGCTTTCTGCTATGGCGCACCGCCTCATGCAGGTATTGCTCCCGGTGTGGACCGTATGGTTATGCTGCTTGCCGGTGAGGATTCCATCCGCGAGATCATCCCCTTCCCCATGAACAAGAATGCGCAGGATGTGATGATGGGTGCACCCGGCGAGGTGCTGCCGAAGCAGTTGGAAGAGCTGTCTATTGCCGTGACCGCCCACGAGGAGTAAGACCTTTTGGATGTTTATTCTGAGATAACCTACCGCAAGAAAAACGGATGTAAGGGAGACCCTTGGTTGTGGGTCTCCCTTACCTTTTGAACCGACTTTTACGAAAGGAACGTCAAAACTTATGACAGTTCTTCATTTTATCAAAAAAAATACAGTGCTGTGCGTGGCGGCACTGGCTGCGCTGATTACCGGGATAATCATTCCGCCAGACGCAACGTATCTGACATATTTCGACTGGCGGACGCTGGCTACCCTTTTCATTACTTTGGCAGTGGTATGCGCCCTGCGAAACATCCGCTTTTTTGCCATTCTGGCACGTAAAATTGTGCAGGCGACCGGCAATCTGCGTATTTTGGTTTTGGCACTGGTGTATATTACCTTTTTGGGTTCTATGCTGATAGCCAACGACATGGCATTGATTACCTTTCTGCCGTTGGGCTATTTTGCTCTTTCTGTCAGCAAAAATGAAAAACATATGGCGTATGTTTTTATCCTGCAGAATATCTCCGCCAATCTGGGCGGCATGCTGACACCGTTTGGAAATCCGCAAAATTTATATTTGTATTCTTATTTTAATATTCCCACCGGGGAATTTACCACGATTATGCTGCCGCCGTTCTTACTTGCGGTAGCAATGTTATCAGTGGCATGCCTGCTATTACCGGTAACCCCGCTTCAGGTCAAGGATGATCTGAACGCAAAGATGGTTCCCTGGCGGACGGTACTGTATCTGGTATTGTTTGCCTTTTCCATTTTTATTGTGTTTCGTATCGTACCGTTCTGGGTGGGGCTGATCCTGATTCCTGCTGTGCTGCTTTTTGTGGACAGGGAAGCCCTGCGGATGGTGGATTACGGTCTGCTTGGCACATTCTTCCTTTTCTTTATCTTTGCAGGTAATATGGCGCGTATTCCGGCAGTTAACACACTGGTTTCCAATCTGCTCAGTAAGGATACGTTGTTGATTTCGGTTTGTTCCTGTCAGTTTATCAGCAATGTTCCCTCTGCAATCTTACTTTCCCGGTTCACGCAAAACTACCGGGAGCTGCTGTTGGGGGTAAATATCGGCGGTACCGGTACACTGGTTGCCTCCCTGGCAAGCCTGATTACTTTCAGCGAGTACCGATTGCTGCAGCCGGAGGGGATAAAGCGGTATCTGAGCTTGTTTTGTCTGCTGAATGCAGTTTTTTTGGCAGTTCTTACTCTGGCGGCAAAATTTATCCTTTAAACCCTATGTTTCTGTATTCAAAGAATAGTGACAGGAACAGATACAAAAACAAAGATAAAAAAGTCTAAAAAATATAGCAAGAAACAATCTGATACTTGACACATCCGAAAGGCACTGGTATAATACCCGTGTAGTCCGAAAGGAACACTGATTCGTTATGCAAAATAAGACAGCTTTTTTCGGGCGATGCATAATATCGCTATAATCTGTCGAAAAACAAAGGGATCAAGGTGGAAACATAGTTTCAACTACCACTTCGCGGAAGTGGATTTGTGTCGGCTTCGCAGTGCGGCACAATTTAAAGAAAGGAATGGTCATAAAGATGAAGAGAGTATTAGCAATTGTTCTGTGCCTTGCCATGATGCTGACGATGATGGTCGGCTGCGGCAAGAAAGCTGCTGAGCAAGCCGTAGAGGCAGAAAACACCAGCAGTGAAGAAAAGGTACTGCAGATGGCATGGACTGCCGATCAGGGCACCGACACTATGTTTGAGGGTCCCTACGTAGAGCATCCCTACTGGGTACAGATGCTGTACGAGACCCCGCTGAGCATTAACGCTGACGGCGAGACTGTTTACCGTTTGGCGGAAAGCGTGGATGTTTCCGAGGACGGCAAGACCTATACCTTTACCATGCGAGACGGCGTTAAATGGTCTGACGGTGAAGCGGTCACTGCGGAGGATTTGGCGTTCTCCTTGTGGTATGTTGTCGCTGACCCGAAATCCAACTACACCACCGGCTTTATGTATATCGAAGGCGCTGATAAGGTCCGTGAAGACGGCAGCGAGCTGGCCGGTGTTGCCGTGGACGGCAATAAGGTTATTGTTACTTTAAGCTCTCCCTATAGCTTGTTCCTGCACGCTGTGGCTTCGCACCTGTTTGTTATGCCCGCCCATTGCTTTGAGGGCGTGGCGGCTGCAGACCTTGCCACCTATGAAGCATACTGGAAGAAGCCTGTCGGCTGTGGCGCCTATGTCATTGATGAGGTATCCTTCCCCGACTACTTTACGATGGTGCGCAGCGAGGACTACTACCGTGAGGCTGCAGGCATTGCTAAGGTGCTGTACACTAGCTATACCACCGGCGGCGATGACGCACAGGTTGCTGCAATGATTAACGGTACCCTGGATTTCTCCTACGGCGGTTCTTTGAGTGACCAGACCGTGGCCGACAACATTTCCAACCAGAATAGCGATGTTTCCGTGGTACCTGTTACTGGCAACTATATGCGTTTTATGATGTTCAACACCGCAAAGCCCAGCGGCGAGCAGGGCAGCGATTACGACGGGCATCCCGACCTGCAGAACCCCAGGGTGCGCCAGGCGATCAATATGCTGATCGATAAGGAAGCCGTTGCCAGCTTCTACGGTGAGCAGGCGCATGCCATGACTACTTTGGTCAACCCGGAGAACCCCTCTTACAACAAGGATATTCCCCTGTTCAAGCGGGATGTAGAGGGTGCCAAGGCCATTCTCGAGGAGGAGGGCTTTGACTTTGATCACGAGTTGACTATCGCCTTCGGATACACCGATCAGACTACAGCTGACATTATTCAACTGATCAAGCAGAATTTGGAAGAGGCCGGTATTAAGGTTGTTGTGGATGGCCCGTTGTCCGGTGATGTGGGCGCGCTGATCTACGATGTACGTGACTACGATATGTATTACGCCGGTGAGAACGCCGATGACTTTGCTGAGCTGTACAGCCTGCTGGTCGGTGTCAACGGTTATTTCGACAGTATCTTTGCTGAGAACGATACCCGTAATGAGATCATCAATACCCTGGTAAGCGAGTATTACGCCAGCAATGATGACAGCCGTAAGGCCGAAATCGTCAACCAGCTGCAGCAGAATGTAATCGACAATCCCTATGTGGCTCCCATCTACGGCTTGAACATTTTGGTTATCTACAATAACGCACATGTCAATGTGCCGCTGGATAAGTATGAGATTGCCTGCACCAGTCAGGATTTGGACTGGAGCCAGTGGTCCATGAAGTAATTTCAGAAAATCCGAAAAAGACACGAACGGCAGCGCGCAGCCTTTTTACAGGCTGCGCGCTGTTTTGACCTATAAATCAGAGAAAACGAGCCGTAAAAACATCTTGTAAAAATTCCCAAATAATCGGGGCGAATTCTTTCCATAAAAACAGGGAAAACTCTTGACGGGATAAGAATAATTTGATATAATGATCAAGCAATCTCAAAGTTAGGGAGAGTTGTCCGAGTGGTCGAAGGTGCAGCACTCGAAATGCTGTGTACGCAAGTACCTAGGGTTCGAATCCCTAACTCTCCGCCAAATACTGGCGGAAGAATTGCCGCCAGAATATGGACGCATAGCTCAGCTGGTTAGAGCGCACGGTTCACATCCGTGAGGTCGCGGGTTCGAGTCCCTCTGTGTCCACCAAAAAGACAACCTCACGCTTATGCGTGAGGTTGTCTTTTTGGTGGATACCGTGTACCCGGACCCGGCAGTTTGTCCGTCACCTTGATACAATAATATCTCCCCGCAAATTTAAATGCGCCGGTGTGTTTATAGTTTCGGCAGCATAAAACCAAACGAAGGGCGCAGGGCTTTGTTGAATCAAAAGACAAATAGGGTCTTCCCTATTAACAATATTATGTTATAATACTATCAATACATTTAGTAGCTGCGACATTGTTGCCCAGCGGAAAAGGATATTCGGAAATGATGAAATGGCGAAACCCGACAGCCCAACGCGATCTTTGGTGGAAGGATAAACAGTTTACCGGAAAACTGGTAAAGTTGGCTCTTCCTATCTCCATGCAAAGTCTGATGCTGGCCGTAGTGGCAGCAGCCGATGCGCTGATGCTGGGTATCATGGAGCAAAACTCTATGGCAGCGGTATCTCTTGCTACACAGGTGCAGTTTATTCAAAATATGTGGATAGCATCTGCCGTATCCGCGTTTACCATATTAGGCGCTCAGTACTGGGGTAAGGGCGACCGAACCGAGATGCACCGACTATTCGGTATGGCAGTCCGGTTTTGCGGGGTGGTGTCCATTGTCTGGTGTGCGGGGTGTGTACTCATTCCGCGTCAGCTGATGCTACTATTTACGGATGAACCGGCATTGATTGAAATCGGAGTTGGCTATCTGGAAATCGCAGGGTGGTCCTATCTGCTGACCGGCTTTTCCCAGTGCTATCAGGCATTGCTAAAAGTGACGGAAAAGCCTAGAGCCTCAGCGTTTGTAGGCAGCGGCACGGTGATACTGAATATTATTCTGAATGCGGTTTTTATTTTTGGGCTTGGTACTGCGCCTGCAATGGGTGCCAGGGGGGCCGCATTGGCTACCCTGATAGCCCGTATCGCAGAGGTTATCTGGTCTGTGGCTTATACCTTTGCGGACGGGTTTTTCCGACCGGAATGGAAACAGTTCTGGACCAGGGAAAAAGCATTGGTCAGAGCATTCCGCAAATGCCTGCTTCCCCTGCTGGGGGCGTGTCTTTTTTGGGGCGTCGGCTACACCTCTTACACAGCGTTTATGGGTCATTTGGGTACGGATGCCGCAGCGGCGACTTCGGTTGCGGCAGTGGTGCGTGATTTGATTTGCTGTCTATGTAACGGTATTGCTGCCGGCGGTGGTATTCTGATTGGCAATGAGCTGGGTGCAGGCAATCTGATAAAAGGTAAGCTTGCCGGAGACCGGTTGGTGAAAATTGCTTTTGTCTGCGGATTTGGTTCCACAGCGGTCATGCTGGCGTGCACGCCTATTTTGCTGGCTTTTGTGCAGTTGACAAAGGGCGCACAGGATATATTACTGCAGCTGATGATCGTCATGTCTTTTTATATGATCGGCCGTGTGGTCAATACAATTATCATTAACGGTATTTTTGCCTCCGGCGGTGACACCTTGTTTGATATGTACAGTCTTGCAGTTACCATGTGGGGCATTGCCGTGCCTCTGGCGGCGCTGGGCACATTTGTACTGGGTTGGCCGGCGGCGGTGGTGTATGCCTGCACCTGTTTGGATGAGGTGGGAAAAATACCCTGGGTAATGGTACACTATCGCAAGTACAGGTGGGTAAAGGATCTGACTGTCCGCAATGGAACAGTACCGGAAAAAAGCGGACAGAAGTAATACATAAAACCGTGAAAGATTATTTATCAATAAACTGAAACAGAAAAGGAGAAAAGTATGGCAAACGAGTTTACCTATTTGTTTTTTGATGACCAACGCCTGTTTGGCCGTGGCGGTCTGGTGCGGGATTACACTGCTCCGGAGCTGGTATCCACCTATGAGGACCCGAATTTCAGTATCGATTTTGCGTTCGGTCACGCATTCCGTTTGGCGGACGGCAGGATTCGGCTTTTGTATCACGGGCAGAAGCCGGACGGCACAGAGGCAAATTTTGTAGCGATCAGCGAGGATGGCCTGCATTTTATCCCGGAGGATACGACCGCGGTGCTGACGATAGAAAACCGGATAGCGCCCCATGAGTTTAAACCCTCCAAACACGGCGAAGAAATTGCCAATATTTTTGAAGATCAGTTGGCACCGGCGGAACAGCGGTATAAGATGCTGCACACCATCGGCCATTTTGAAGACCTGTATATTGAAGGGAAGGTCTACACCAGCCCGGATCTGCTGCACTGGACCGAGCTGGAAAGCAAGGAAACCTGGAATAACGGCTGTGAGCCGATTACCGGTACCTTCTACAACGCCCATCACAACTGTTATACCATTATGCGCAGACCGTCCTGGGGCGAGCGCCGTGTAGGTGTGGTGGAAACCAAGGATTTTAAACATTTTACACCGATAGAGCTTGCCCTGCAGGTGGATTCTCTGGACGCGCCGATGGATGAATTTTACGGTATGCCCAGTTTTGCTTACGCCGGTATGTATATCGGCTTTGCGGATATATTTACCAATAATCCATCCAACCGTGGGGTGAAATTCTGTCCGGGGGCGATTTATCCTCAGCTGTGCTACTCTTTTGACGGTCGCCATTGGCAGCGCTCACTGCGTAAATCTTTCTTAAAAGAATACCACGGTCAGGATTGTATGTTCTGGTGCAATAACTGTGTGACCGAAGAAAACGGCGATTTGCTACTGTATGTTGTTGCCAGCAAGCAGGCGCATGGCTTCAGTTTTACTGCGGCACAGGGCGGTAAGGTATATATCTACCGGATTAAAAAAGACCGCTTTATTGAAATGCAGACAGAAAACGGCCGCACAGGTGTGCTGACGACCCGTCAGCTTGCCTGGAACGGAGGGAATCTGAAGGTCAACCTAAAGGCAGCCGGTGCTACGGTCGCGATACTGGATGAAGCGGGCAATCCGATTCCCGGCTTTAATCATGATGACTGCAAATTCTTCTCCGGTGACGATACCGGCTGGGTCCCCACCTTCCGCGGTGGCAGCATGGACCGGTTCATCGGCAAGGTTATTGTGTTGGAGGTGCGTCTGACCGACGGTGCGCTGTGGTCGCTGCGGGCAGACTGTATGCCGCTGATGAATACCGCCGCAGGCCGTTATATCAAGTACGGCCCGGAGCATATCTATTTTGATCCCGAGTTTGACTATAAGCATAACAAATGATTTGTTGACGGACGGGTCAGCAAACGCATATAAAAGACCTGCTTTCACTGTAAGGTGAAAACAGGTCTTAATTTTCGGGGAAAATCATTTCCAATCAGATGGGGAAAAAGAAAAAACGCTCAGCCGTTCAGACCCTCCACCGGTCGGGCAACCAATGTGACTGTACCGTTCTGCTCGATAGCCGGTACGGACAGTGCTGCCAATACCCCGTGGACGGCATCGGCATTTTGTGGGGTAAGCTCTATTTTAATGCTCTCATAATCGCGGCAATTTTTCCATTCTGTCCCAAGCTTTTCCCAGGTTAGGTCCGAACGGTGCATATGTCCGATAGAGGTGCGTAAAGTAAAAGGTATTTCAATCCCTTGCTGTTCCGCATCAAAAAAAGCGCAGAATAGTTTGTTCCATTCCATATTATCCATATCCGTACACTTCTTTCCGGGTAAATTACCCCTGCAGGCGCGTCAATTACGGCCAAATCATCACATCCAAGAGGTTAACAACAGTATAGCACCCTGCTTGAAACAGTGCAAGAGATAAAATAGGGTGTGGCTGCAGAATAATCAGGCTGATTTTTGTACAATATAGCAAACGGAACATACAATATATAATTCAGTTTTAGAAAGACGGAAAACTTTACAGAAATTTAAAAATAAACCTGAAAAAAACCGCTTGACAAATGGAAAATCCGGAGTAAAATATAGTTAGCACTCAAAGGCACAGAGTGCTAAAACCCAATGAGAAAGGAAGCACCGGGATGGATCAGCGAAAACAGCAGGTCCTGCAGGCAATCGTGGCATTGTACACCAATGACGGCGAACCCATCGGAAGCCAACTACTCAGCGAGTATATGAATTTAGCGGTCAGTACCGCTACACTGCGTAATGAGATGGCGGCATTGACTAAGCTGGGCTTGCTGGAGCAACCCCACACCAGTGCAGGCAGAATTCCCTCGGGTGCAGGGTATAGATACTATATTGATCATCTTATGGATTCTTCCAGTCTGATGCCTGCACAGGCTCGGAGAATTGAAGCGGAGTTTGAAAGCTTTGACTACGATCCGCCTAAGCTTGTACAGCAGGCAGCGCACGCTCTCGCAAAATATACAGGTTTGATGGTAGCTGCAACCACACCCAGGTCAGAGGACATCCGCATTGTTCATTTTCAGATTACCCAGGTGGGTCGCAGCGCAGCTGCGGTGTTGGCAGTGACCAGTGCGGGCGGTGTGCTGACAAGGGTGGCACATACTCCAGGTCAGCTGACCGAGGAGCAGCTCCGAATGGCTTCTCCGCTGATTAATCGGGCGCTGGCGTTTCTGACCACGGCAGATCTGAATCCTGTAATCCTAAAGGGGCTTGAGCTTGCATTTGGGGAGGAGGCCTCCCTGCTGATGCCCCTGGCTAAGGCGGCTGTAACACTGTTATTGGAGGCCGGAAAAGCAGTTACCGCAGTGGAGGGAATCCAAAATCTGTTGCGTTACCCCGAGACAGAAGGTCATCTGAGAGAGCTGCTGGATTTGGGCAGCGACCCGGCCAGACTGGCACGGTGGGTCGTGCCGACAACAGACCGGCTGACAGTGTCCATGGGAGGAATTCAATCCATCGGAGAGGAGATCGACCTGCCGGACGGTCTGTCAGTAATTAGTAAAGGATATCTGGCAGGCGGCGGTCAGCGCGGCGGCATCGCTTTGATAGGTCCGGTGCGGATACCCTATCGGGAGCTTGCTCCTGTTTTGGAATATTACGCGTCCTTGCTGGGTCGGGCAATGTCCGGCGTCGGAAGCGCGTAGGATGACGGATAGATAACTTCTCCGAAGAAAGGAACCGTAATAAGATGGAAGACGAAATGAAGAATCAGCAGACCGGACAGCCAACGAAAGATACTGCTGTGCCCGAGCAAGAGGGAGCACAACAGAGCGAGGTCACCGAAGAGGAGGCATCCTGCCAGACTGAAACCCCGGAGCAGCAGGTAGCCCAATCCAAAGCTGATAAGAAGGCAGAGAAGAAAACAAAAAAAGAAAAAGTTGACCCACTTGCGGAAGAGCTGGATAAGGTAAAGGAAGAGTTGTCCAAAAGCAAGGACCTTTTTCTGCGGACCGCGGCGGAATACGACAATTACCGTAAGCGTACCACCAAAGAAAAAGAGACTGCCTTTGGTAACGGCATCAGCTACAGTGTGGAGAAGCTGCTTCCGGTGATAGATACGCTGGAGATGGCCGCTACAGCTCCTACAGAGGACCCAAACTTTAAAAAAGGTGTAGAGATGACCTTACAAAAGGCAGCAGCTGCGCTGAAGGAGTTGGGTGTAGAGGAAATTCCGGCAAAGGATTTACCTTTTGACCCCAATGTGCACTCTGCTATGATGCAGCAACCCACTGAGGGTGTTGAGCCGGGTATTGTGGTGCAGGTTTTCCAAAAGGGTTACACCCTGAACGGCAGGGTTATCCGTCACGCCATGGTGGTTGTCAGCGCCTGACGGAAACATATTCCAGCGGCAAACAGACGGCGGAAACCCGGAATACTCACACCCCGGTGCGTGTTGCCGTCCTTGCAAATAAACAGAATACTCAAACAAACCAACACATTCTTAAAATACAAAAGGAGATATGAATTATGTCTAAGATTATCGGTATTGACTTAGGTACTACCAACAGCTGTGTAGCAGTTATCGAAGGCGGCGAGCCCGTCGTTATCGCAAACGCCGAGGGCGCGCGTACCACTCCCTCTGTTGTGGGCTTCAAGGGCGGCGAACGAATGGTCGGTCAGGTTGCAAAGCGTCAAGCTATTACCAACCCGGATGGCACGGTTTCCTCTATCAAGCGCAAGATGGGTACCAGCGAGAAGGTTACCATTGAGGGTAAATCCTACACCCCTCAAGAGATCAGCGCTATGATCCTGCAAAAGCTGAAGGCTGACGCTGAGGCTTATCTGGGCGAGAAGGTCACCGAGGCAGTTATCACGGTTCCTGCTTATTTTAACGATAGCCAGCGTCAGGCTACTAAGGACGCCGGTGCAATTGCCGGTTTGGAGGTCAAGCGTATTATTAACGAGCCCACTGCTGCTGCACTGGCCTACGGCGTGGACAAAGAGGAAGAGCAGAAGGTTTTGGTATACGACCTGGGCGGCGGAACCTTCGATGTTTCCATCATTGAGGTTGGCGATGGCGTGACCGAGGTTCTGGCTACCAACGGCGATACCCGTTTGGGCGGCGACGACTTTGACCAGCGCGTGATCGATTGGCTGGCAGACGGATTTGCCCGTGAGAATGGCATTGACCTGCGCAAGGATAAGATGGCCCTGCAGCGCTTGAAAGAGGCTGCAGAGAAGGCCAAGATAGAGTTGTCCGGTGTGACCAGTACCGCAATCAACCTGCCCTTTATTACCGCTGACGCTACCGGCCCCAAGCACCTGGATACCACCTTGACCCGTGCAAAGTTCAATGAGCTGACCGCTGATCTGGTCGAGCGTACTATGGGACCCACCCGTCAGGCTATGGCGGATGCCGGTCTGCAGCCCAGTGACCTGCACAAGGTTCTGCTGGTTGGCGGTTCCAGCCGTATTCCCGCGGTTCAGGACGCAGTCAAGAAGTTTATGGGTACAGAGCCTTTCAAGGGCATTAACCCGGATGAGTGCGTTGCTATCGGCGCTTCTATCCAGGGCGGCGTTTTGGGCGGTGATGTCAAGGGCTTGCTGCTGATGGATGTCACCCCGCTGAGCCTGGGCATTGAAACCTACGGCGGTGTCTGCACCAAGATTATTGAGCGCAACACCTCTATCCCCACCAAGAAGAGCCAGGTCTTCTCTACCGCGGCAGATAACCAGCCCAGCGTGGAGGTCAATGTTCTGCAGGGCGAGCGCGAGATGGCACGGGATAATAAAAGCCTGGGAACCTTCCATCTGGATGGCATTCCTGCTGCACCCCGCGGCGTACCTCAGATTGAGGTTACCTTTGATATTGACGCCAACGGCATTGTTAATGTTTCCGCCAAGGATTTGGGCACCGGTAAGGATGCGCACATCACCATTACATCTTCCTCTAACATGAGCAAGGAGGATGTGGAGAAGGCAGTCAAGGAAGCAGAGCAGTTTGCTGAGCAGGACAAGAAGAAGAAGGAAGAGATTGAGCTGCGCAACACAGCTGACCAGATGGTTTACACCACCGAAAAGACTGTCAGCGATCTGGGCGACAAGCTGACCGAGCAGGAGAAGGGCGACCTGGAAACCAAGAAGGAAGCGCTGAAGGAAGCCCTGAAGGGCAGTGACTTGGAGGCTATCAAGGCTAAGCAGGAGGATCTGCAAAAGGCGATGTACGCTGTCAGCGAAAAGGTTTACGCTGCTGCGCAGGCGGCTCAGGGCACACAGGATCCCAACGGCGCAGCCGGTGCTGCAGGCGCTGCTAACGGCGGTAAGCCGGATGACGGCTATGTCGACGCCGACTTTAAGGAAGTTTAATAGAATAAAGAGTTACCGTCTGGGGTACAGACGGTTGGGCGCAGGGCGGCTCGCAGAGGGTTTTTCCCCGGCGGGCTGCCCGCTGTGCCGTTATGGGGAAAGAGCGGTTTCCCGCTACTGACAGACGGGGAGAAACGCTGTTACCCGGTGGATAAGCCGACCCCGACCTTTTCATAAGGAGAAAAAGAAAGAATATGGCAGACAAACGCGATTATTATGAGGTTTTAGAGATCGAAAAGACCGCCTCGGATGACGAGATCAAAAAAGCCTATCGCAAACAGGCAAAAAAATATCATCCTGACCTGCACCCCGGTGATAAAGAGTGCGAGGAAAAGATGAAAGAGGTCAATGAGGCGTACGGCATTTTAAGTGATCCGGAGAAAAAAGCCCGCTATGATCAGTACGGCTTTGCCGGGGTGGATCCCAACTACGGCGCCGGCGGCAGTGGCTTTGGCGGCGGGTTTGGTGATTTTGATCTGGGTGATATTTTCGGCAGCTTTTTCGGCGGTGGCTTTGGCGGTGGGCAACAGCGTAACCCCAATGCTCCCCGACAGGGTGAAAATTTGCGTGCCCATCTGGAAATCAGCTTTATGGAGGCTGTACACGGTTGTACCAAAACAGTGACGGTGGGCAGAAGAGACGCTTGTCCGGACTGTAACGGTACCGGTGCGGCCAAAGGAACCAGCCCGGAAACCTGTCCCGACTGTCACGGCAGCGGGACGGTAAATATCCAGCAGCGTACGCCCTTTGGTATGATGCAAAGCCGTCAACCCTGTTCCCGTTGTAGCGGCAAGGGGCGAATTATCAAGGATCCCTGCCGGAAATGTAACGGAACCGGACGCGTGGCAACCAATAAAAAATACGAGGTCAACATTCCGGCCGGTATAGACGACGATCAAAGCATTGCGCTGCGCGGCCTGGGAAATGCCGGTGTCAACGGCGGTCCGGCAGGCGACCTGGTGGTGAATGTCACCGTGCGGGAGGATGAAGTCTTCCAGCGGGACCGTTTTGATGTGTATGTCAATGTACCTATTACCTATGCACAGGCTGCAATCGGTGCAGAGGTAGTGGTGCCCACCGTTGACGGCAAGGTACAGTATTCCGTGCCGGAGGGTACCCAGCCCGGAACCACATTCCGTCTTCGCGGAAAGGGTATTCAGTATCTGAACGGCCGGGGGCGCGGCGACCAGTATGTCCGGGTAAATGTGGAGGTCCCCCATAAGCTTTCCCGCGAGCAGCGCAAGGCGCTGGAAGCCTTTGAACAGACTATGAAGGAAGATAATTACGAACAGCGTAAAGGATTTTCCAAACGGCTGAAAGAGATGTTCGGCGATAAATAAAACACACTGTGAATAAATATCCCGCACAGTCGGTCGGTACAGCAAGGTATCGGCCGGCTTTTTTTTGCTGATGAAATAAAAAAACAGCCCGGAATTATTCCGGGCTGCTGAGAGAATCTAATGGGTTAAACGGTACTCAGGTTTTAGCCTTTTGGCGGCTGCGGATGAACAGCAGCACGGTTAGGATTAGTACAGAGCCGATTGCAAGGCAGATAACAGCGTTTTGGATAAAGCCTGCCAGAATGTAGCAGACAAAGCTGACACCGGCAACAGTCAGGGCGTAGGGCAGCTGCGTAGAAACATGGGAGACATGATCAACGTTGGCACCGGCAGAAGCCATGATGGTAGTGTCAGAGATGGGGCTGCAGTGGTCACCGCAGACAGCACCTGCCAGGCAGGCGGAGATACCGACAATCATCAGCGGACTGGAGGTATCGAAGATAGCGGTAACAATGGGAATCAGAATGCCGAAGGTGCCCCAGGAGGTACCGGTGGCAAAAGCAAGACCGCAGGCAACCAGGAAGATGATGGCGGGCAGCATATTGAACAGACCCTCGGAAGCGCCCTTAACAACGCCCTCAACAAAATCAGCAGCACCCAGCATACCGGTCATGCTCTTTAAAGAAACAGCAAAGGTCAGAATCAACAGAGCAGGAACCATGGCATTGAAGCCCTTGGGTACACATTCCATAACGGTCTTGAAGTTGACAACACGGCGAATCAGCAGATAGACAATGGTCAGCAGCAGGGCGATCAGAGCACCCCACGGCAGGCCGATAAAGGCATCTGTGTTACCGAAGGCGGCGATAAAATCACCGGCGCAATCGGTGCCGCCCCAGGCGTCCACGCCGAAGAAACCGCCGACATAAATCAAGCCCAGAACACAACAGACGATCAGCAACAGGACGGGGTGCATCATATCAATTACGCGGGCACGGTTATTTTCCACGCTCTCGTCATTGCCCAGGCTGCCCAATTCATACTTCTGCATGGCTGTCAGCTCGGCGGCTGCCATGGGGCCGTAGTCTACACCGATAATGCTCAAAGCAATGATAAAGACAAAGGTCAGCAGAGAATAGAAGTTAAAGGGAATGGCACGGACAAATAGCTGAATGCCGGAAATGCCGGTATCCAGATCGGCTGCAACGCCGGAGACGGCAGCGGCCCAACTGGAGATGGGAGCAATCATGCAGACCGGTGCGGCAGTAGCATCAATCAAGTAAGCCAGCTTTGCGCGGCTGATGCGCTGCTTATCTGTCAGCGGACGCATAACAGCTCCGACGGTCAGACAATTGAAGTAGTCATCAATGAAGATCAGAACGCCCAAAGCAAAGGTGGCGAGCATGGTGCCGGGACGGCTTTTGACATGGCTGGCGGCCCATTTGCCGAAAGCGGCGCTGCCGCCGGTGGCATTGACCAGAGCCACAAAAATGCCCAGGATAACCAGGAACAGGAAGATACCGGCATTATCAGAAATTGCGGTAATCAGACCGCCATTAACAATGGTATCCATAGTGGCTACAGGGGCAAAGTTGTTGACCAACAAAGCGCCGACCACGATGCCCACAAACAGGGAAGAGTAGGTCTCTTTGGTAATCAGTGCCAGGGCGATTGCGATAATCGGTGGCAACAAAGACCAGATCGTTGCGTACATAGTGTTATCCTCCTAAATCATTTTTTCCGGAAAAACAAAAAACATGAAACGAAATTGAGCAGTCCGTTTCATGTCAGGCATCACATATACGAAAAAATGCATATGCAGTATCTGAAATGACAGCGCTCCACAATTTCTTGTGACAGTCCGACACATATTCTGTGTCGACCCAGCAAACAACCCTCTGGCAACGGATTGTTCACTTCGGCAGCTGCCCTGTTCCTTCCCCTGTGTTCGCCAACCCTGCGGGGAGTACTTGTGACACGCTGCGCCTCCATCATCATCAATATCGATTCAGTTTTTATCCCTCCGGCGACATTTTATGCCGTTTGGAATGTGTTTATGTTAACATTTTTAAAATGTGCTGTCAACTGTTTTTTCACAAATCTGCACTTTTGTTAATCACAACGAAATTGCAATAGGAAAAATGTGCAGTTTACACAGAATTTTACAGGCAACTTGCAGGCGGGTAAGGGTCAAATCGGTCGGTTAAACCCAAAAGATAATCGGTAGAAGTGCCGTAAAATCGGGCTAAAGCAATTAAAATCTCAATGGGCAAACCCCGTTGCCCGTTTTCATATTGGGAGTAGGTATTCTGCCGGATATGCAAAATTTGTGCCAGTTGTGTTTGCGTTAAATCACGGTCTTCCCGCATATCTTTTAACCGCATCAGGTACCCGCCCCCTTTCCAGCACTATTATATACAATCACGAAATGAGATATTGAAATATATCTCAAATTGTGATAATATGGCAAAAGGGGGATTAACCCAAAAGGAGGATTTGAAAATAAACGAAGAAAACAATGCTATCGAACAAGCAATTGAAGCTACAGACAGGCAGAATAGCTGTAGCAAGTGTGGGACAGCATTAACCGAGGGACAAAAGTACTGCCCCAAATGCGGAGCCGCGCAAAATGCAAACCGAAAAGAATGTCCTAAATGCGGTTCTGTTTTGGAAAGTGATCAAGTCTTCTGTCCTAATTGTGGGCATAGAATTCGAAAAAAGACAAAGTTATTATGGTTAGTCATCGTTGTTGTGGTACTGACAACAATATTTGGCTTATTTGGACAAAGACTTTTTTTGACACAACCGGAAAAAATAGCGGTTCAAGCTGTAAAGGAACTGCAGGATACATTGTTAGCACCAGATACGATTCATATAATGAAAATCGGAGTACTTGAAAAAAATAAAGTGGAAGAAATTTATGGTAGCTGGGAGTATAATTGGCTTGTATATGTGTATTATTCTGCTGCTAATAAGGGCGGTGGGATAACCGACAAGGAATGCATAATTGGTTTAAATGATGATGGCGATATAAATATCACCAGGTATAAAGAGGATTACGAACTGGAAGAGGATGAGTTTCTTTATTTTCTTGTTAACAGAAAAATTACAATGATTGGCAAATACCTCGATATTAAAAAGATTGTGAACGGTGTTGAGGTACCCATAAATGAAGGAGGAATGTATCAACTTAGCGCTGAGAAAATTGAAAAACTTGTCAAATAGGATAGCTAAAAGTTACAACAAAAGGGGAGCACTGCAAACGCAATGCTCCCCTTTTAGTAGTAATGGCAATTCTCGTATTCTTCTTCTGCGTCGGTTCACTCACCGGATATTTCGCTTTCCCATTTTGCGGCGGGCATATCCTGGTTGATAAGCATCTGCTCATATTCGGCAAGCTCTTTATCTCGCTTGCGCATGTACAGCCAAATGCCCAACACGGCACCCGCCAAGGTGCAAAAAGTAGCAAGCAACGTGATCCAAACAGATTTTTTCATAAGATATACGCCTCCTTATTACATGCAGCCCCCCAAAAAGGGGGGGCAAGTTTGAAATCAAAAAATAGTCCCTGCCCCTATTATATCCGGACAAAACAATTTTTACAAGAACCCCAATGCGCAAAACTGCAATTTTACAAGCTTTTTACAGGACAGACATACTGCTTTTAGGCTGTGGGTGCCCAATCAGACGGTTTTGCCGTCATCCTGTAGCAGAAACATCTGGCCGGGGGCTAGCCATTCGTCAAAGCTTTGGCCGAAAATACTGCCCTGCACCCGCTCAATATCCCGCTGGCGGTTATTGACAATGACGGTAAAGTCACCGTCAGAGGACGCAAAGCGGGAAAGAATCAGCTCGCCGCGGTAATCACAGGAAAACTGTAACCCGGGAATATCCCCATGGGTGTACAGCGCAGTTCCACCCCAGCTGCGTCCGGTATGCCAGACCTTTTGCAGGGTGGCGGAAAAAATCCGCCCGGCATAGTAATCCATAAAAATCCGGTTGGTGCGGCGCAATCTGCCGTACATCTCTGTCTTTTTGTAGTACAGATCAAAAGGAGATTCCCGGTAGGAGCTTTCCTTATACCGTCCATACAGGTAAAACCACAAAAGCCCTTTTGCCCCGTGGGCAACAGCGGTCGAAAGCTGCCAGCGTAAGTCGTCTTCAGTGGGCACGCGGTAATGCCAGTGTCCGACCGAGAGCAAGGTGGTCCAGAAGGGTACACCTGCATTTTCCGCAGCAAGACGGTATTGATTCAGGTTATAGAAATAGTTTTCGATACCGAATTCCTCAAAATAATATCGGCACTGGGCGTAGCAGTCATAGCTCAGCAGCGGCAGACCGGATTTTTTGACGGTATCGGACAGGAACGCAGAGTATCCGGCGCTCGGTACCCCGGTGAGCTTTTCAAAGTTATCCTCAAACATGGGGATAAAATTGACAAACGGCCGGGCATACTCTTTGACAATGGCAATGCTTTGCAGCAGCGCCGGCCAATCCTCTTTTAATGGTTCGTCCCCCACATGGAAAGCCCAAAAGGCGGCATGTCCGGCAAAATCCGCAGCAGCCTCGGCCACATCTGCCCGGAACGCCGCCTCCCCCACCTGCATCAAATGACGCCAATGGACACGGCAGTCGCAGACGATAAGGGCAATCCCCTGCATTTCACAGGCGTCCAGCTCCCGCAGAATATGGCTGCGCTCTTTCTCACAAGCCGAGTGCATCTCGCTGCTCATGGCAAGATTCAAGCCTAAGTCATGCCAGTCCTCGGCGGCGGATTCCGGCTGCAGAATGCCGCAATCCACATAGTTCCAAAAGCCGATTCGGAATTGATCCATTGCAGAACCCCTCCGGTTGTCTGATTTCGGTATCCGGTTACAGTCTGCCGTCAAAGCAATCGTTGACAAATTGACGGATGGGTGCGGTGTCATCCTCTAAGGAATGTGGGTGATGACCGCAACCGGGCTTGACAATGCCTGTCAGGGGAAGACCGCGCTCGCTGCAAAAGCGTTGCAGCTTTCCGGCGTTTTTGGTAAAATCCACCGCCTCATCGGCATCGCCTGCCACTACCAGTGTGGGCAGCCCCAGGGAAAAATATTCCTCCAAACGGTCAATGGGGTTTTCATGCCAGTTGCCAAACAGGGCCTGATCATTGATGCCATATTCCTCCAGCATCTGCGTATGCTCCGGTATGCCGGGCTGGGGCCAATCCTTTAGGTCCAGCACAGGGGCATCCAGATAGACACCGGAGACGCACTCCGGATAAAATAGAGCGTAATTAAAGGCGTATAGGCCACCCCGGGAGAAACCGAACAGTACAGGGTTTTCCACCAGACCGTAGTTCAGCATCAGATGCTTTTGAAATTCATGCATCAGTCGCACCGCACGGAAGCTGCCGTACATATCACTGATACAATAGTAAACACGGATATAGCCCTCGGCATACAGATCCTGCTCCGCTTTGTCAAAGGCGGTAAAAAATTCGGTTTTCCAGATCCAGCGTCCGTTGGCGTTTTCGGGAATCCACACTGTTGCCTCATGACCGGCAAAAAGAAAGGTCAGTTTTTGTTCCATAGCGATATCAGTCCTTTATTTCAAATTATTCCGAATTGGACAAAATAACCGGATTCCAGTATTTGGCCAAAGCGGTTATCAGCTTTTGTGTCCGTGCAATACACCGGACAGCGGCTTGTAAATCAGTAGGCAAAGACCTACATCCAAAAGTCCCTTTACCAGCGTAAAGGGCAGGTTAAAAATGATCAGGCATTGCAGCAGACCCGTGACACTTGGAAGAATGGCTTGATACATGGATAGGATGGTTTGCTCCGGCATACCGTAAAACCGGATGTAGGCAGGATAGGTAACAAAGTAATTGATCGGGACACTGCACAGCGCCATGGCGGCGGCGCCTGCAAAGGAGCCGGTAACAGCCATAGACCGGGTGCGCCGAAAGCGGTAAACGGCGCCCGCGATATAGGCAAAAACGGCGCCCATTAAAAAGTTTGCCAGCTCTCCTACCG
The DNA here is from genome assembly GCA_002314755.1 of Faecalibacterium sp. UBA1762. GTDB lineage: Bacteria > Bacillota > Clostridia > Oscillospirales > Ruminococcaceae > UBA1762. Next base: position 59,706 of record DCHC01000024.1, read on the forward strand.
CTGCGGTCTGGGTCCCCTTGATCAGAATGTGTAAAATATTTTTCAGCAGACTGATGACAACGCCGTAAGCCGGACCTAAGGCAAACGCGCCGAGCAGTGCGGGCAGATCCGAAAAATCCAACTTGATAAAGCCGGGCACCAGCATAGGCAGCGGAAATTCTAAAAACATCAGGATGAAAGCGATGGCGGAAAGCATGGCAGTAACGGTCATGTTTTGTAGCTTGGTGTTGTTTTTCATACAGTCCTCCGAAAAAAGAAACCGGGAAAGGGCGGCAAAATTATCTTCCGAAACCGCCGTCAACCCCAAGGGTTTGACCGGTGATAAAGGATGCCCGGGAGGAAAGCAGAAAAGCCACGGCCTTTGCAACCTCCTCCGGTTGTCCCAACCGGCCAAGTGGGGTTTCCTCGGCAAGAGCGGCTTTATCCTGGGTGGAAAAGCCGGACATCATATCGGTCTCGATACACCCGGGGGCAACACAGTTTACCCGAATGCCGGAAAGCCCCAGTTCCTTGGCAAGAGCCTGGGTGAAGCTGATGACTGAGCCCTTGGCGGCGGAATAAGGCACCTCACAGCTGCCGCCGACTACGCCCCAGATGGAGGAGATATTAACAATGCTACCGAATTTGGCATGCAGCATATCCGGTAAAACTGCCTGTACGGTGCGATACATTCCCTTGGCGGTAATATCAAACATCTCATCCCAGTCCTGCTCGGCGACATCACAGAACATCTGCTGTCTGGCAATACCTGCGTTATTTATCAGACCATCGATCATACCAAATTGTCGGCGTATCTTGTCGGCAGCGTCCTGAACGCTTTGCGTAGAGCGCACATCCGTCTGTACGGCCAGCGCCTTACCGGGGTAAAGCAGATTCAGCCGGTCGCACAGCTCCCTGGCCTTTTCCGGGTGGGAACACCAGCCGACAGCAACCTGCCATCCGTCAGCGGCAAGCTCCCCGGCACAGGCGGCTCCGATACCCCGGCTGCCGCCTGTAATCCATACGGTATTCATTGTTGAAAACCATCCTTTGTCAAAAATGAATGATAGGCGTGAAAACGGTGCAAAATGATGGGACGGAATCATTTTCCCGGCCGTGGCAGTATTTTTGTGCTGCCAATAGCAGACTTTTCCGTCGCAGGAAGTACCGGGGAGAGTTTGCGCTGGGGCGCAGTCTTCAGCCGAAGACGCAGCTGCTGAAAAAATTTCTGTAACAGCGCCTGGCATTCCTCCCCACAGATATCCGGTACTATTTGCGGTATGTGGTTAAAGGGCAGGCTGAACAAATCCGTCACACTGCCGCAGCAACCGGCTTTGGCATCCTTTGCACCGTATACCACCCGGCGTAGACGGCTATTGATAATGGCCCCGGCACACATGGGACAGGGCTCCAGGGTGACATACATCTCACAGTCCCAAAGCTGCCAACCACCCCGCATTTGACATGCCCTGCTTATGGCAAGACACTCGGCATGGGCAAGGGCGTTTCCGTCCGTTTCCCGTTGATTGTAGGCGGCGGCGATGACCTGACCGTGCCTTACAATGATGGCGCCTACCGGAACCTCGCCCAAAGCGGCGGCAACCCTTGCCTCCTGCAAGGCAAGATGCATAAACTGTTCATCTGTTTGCGATGTTGCGGGTAGACGCTGCGGCTGCTGTACCATAGATATTACTCCTCTGAAAGGTTACAGTTTCACACAGTCAAAAGGCTGGTTCCGGCTATTTCATTTCGGCATACTGCTCTGTCAGCTTGACGATTACGCGGACCATAATCTGCATATCCTCTACGGTGATATGCTCATACGGGCCGTGAGCAGCATAACCACCTGTGCCTAGATTAGGACAGGGCAATCCCTCAAAGGATAAACGTGCGCCGTCAGTCCCACCGCGAATGGGGCTGCTGGTGGGGGTCAGTCCCTGGGCAGCAATGGCTTTGTGCGCGTTTTCAATCAGATGAAATGCAGGCCGTATACATTCTGACATATTCCGGTACTGCTCTTTTAAAATCAATTCGACTCTGCCGTCCCCGTATTTTTGATTCATCAGCGCGGTGATATGATGCATCTGCTGCTTGCGCGCTTCAAACAGGCAGGCATCATGGTCGCGGATAATATAGCGCAGCTCGGCTTTTTCGACATTGCCGCTCATATCCGTCAGATGGAAAAATCCCTGATATCCCTCGGTACAGGCGGGAACATCTCCCGCTGGCAGCATGGCATTGAATTCCATAGCCAGCAGGGCGGCGTTTATCATAGTGTTTTTCGCGCTGCCGGGATGCACATTAAAACCGTTAAACCAGACCGAAGCGCATGCGGCGTTGAAGTTCTCATATTCCATGTCCGAAACGACGCCACCGTCAACGGTGTAGGCAAAATCCGCGCCGAAAGCGGAAATATCAAAGCCGTCGGCACCCATGCCGACCTCCTCGTCCGGGGTAAAGCCAAAGCATAGCTTACCATGGGGACGGCCGGAAGCAATCAGTTCTGCTGCAGCGGTCAGAATCTCGGCAATACCGGCTTTGTCATCTGCACCCAAAAGGGTGCTGCCGTCGGTGGTGATTAGCGTTTTACCGGCAAGGGTGGGCAGATGAGGAAAATCCCTGACGGACAGGGTGCGACCGTTACCCAAAGCGATATCATTGCCGTCGTAGTTTTCGTGTATTTGGGGGTGAACCTGCTCGCCGGAAAAATCAGGCGCGGTATCCATATGGGCAATCCAGCCCAGTGCGGGTGCGGCTTCATATCCGTGGGCGGCAGAAAGCCAACCGTAAACATAACAGTTGTCTGTCACAGTGACATTTTCCAACCCGATTGCCTGCATATCCTGAGCAACGGCTTTTGCCATTTCCCATTGGCGGGCAGAGGTGGGGTTGGTCTGCCCCTGCTCATCTGAGGTGGAGTGGATGCAGACATATTTTAAAAACAGGTCTTTGACATTCATAATATTTACCGTTCCTTCTCCTCAAGGCATAAATTCAAAAGGGTAAAAATGGATGCGGATTCCGACTGTGTATCCCGTTCCAGTATAGCATATTTTCCGGTTTCGCGCCACATTTTTTGGCTTTTCTCCGGCATTTGGTTGATATCGGCAAATTTCCATAGAAAAAACCGACAGAGTATGTTATAATGTAAAAAATTAATCCATGCCGCAGTTAGAGCTGCGAGTGCAAGAAACGGTTTTCCGGTTCGGGTGAGAAGGTGTACCGATAAACGGAAGAGAAGGGTTTTTGGTTATGTCCAGACGTTTACTGATTGTAACACAGCATTTTTGGCCGGAAAATTTTCGGATCAATGATATTGCAGAGGGCTTTGTGCGGGACGGAATTGCCGTGGATGTCCTGTGCGGTCTGCCCAATTACCCGCAGGGAGAGTGGTTTGACGGTTACGGCAAAAAAGGTCCTTTTTATGAAGAGAGAGACGGAATACGTATTTTCCGTGCCATGGAGATTCCCCGTACCGGAAATACTTCTTTACGTATTTTCTTGAATTATGTTTCCTGGCCGTTGTATGCGGCTGCAGCAGTGAAAAGGCTGCCTGGAGATTATGACGCGGTGCTGTGTTACAATACCAGCCCGGTACTAATGAGCTGGCCTGCTATTTTGGCGGCGAAACGGTTCAAGGCGCCTATGACCAACTATGTACTGGATGTCTGGCCGGAAAACCTGTACAGCGTGGTTCCGGTAAAAAATGCTCTGCTGAGGAAAATTGCTCTGGCAGTGTCGGATTGGCATTACCGCCGTGCCGACAGGTTGATTGCCATGAGCGACGGATTGTATGAGCGATTAAATCGACGGGTGGGTGAAAAAAACAGGGGCTTTGCCCGCAGAGAGGAAAAGCGGTATACGGTGATACCGCAGTATTGCGAGGATTTTTATGCCGTTCCGGCTCAGCCGGAGCAAAAGCTGGCAGAAAGCGGAAAAGGAAAATTTACCCTGCTATTTGCAGGTAATTTTTCACCGGCGCAAAGTCTGGAAACGGCTATACAGGCGGCTGCCCTGTTGAAGACAGACCCGCAGGTTCCAGCAATCCGGCTGGTTTTGGTGGGTAGCGGAATGAGCGGCGAGGCGCTTACGGAAATGGTTTCCCGGCTGCAGTTAGAGGATACCGTGCAGTTCACTGGCCGCGTGGACGCAAAACAGATTCCCGCCTTTACAGCGGCAGCAGATGCGCTGCTGGTTTCACTTTCCGACAGTCCTGATCTGGGATTGACCATTCCGGCCAAGCTGGCGTCCTGTCAGGCAGCCAAAAAGCCCTTGCTGGTCAGCTTAAATGGTGAGGGCGCAAGGGCAGCACAGCAAAGCGGTGGCGCTTTGGTCAGCCCGGCGGGAGACGCCGCCAGGCTGGCGGCCAACTGGAAAGCCCTTGCGGCCATGTCGGAGGCGGACCGCCGGGAAATGGGTGAGGCAGGCTTTGCCTGGTATCAAAATCATTACCGCCGGGATGTTCTTTTGGACCGATTGGAAAAGTTTATCTTTTAAACGCTATCCTCCCATTGGGAAAGGAAAAAGAATTTATGAAAGTTTTGGTGATCATTCCCTGCTATAACGAACAGGAAAACCTGGAAAATGTGGTTACCCGGCTGCAGCAGTCGGCGACGGTCAGTGGCATGACGGTAGATTACCTGATAGTCAATGACTGTTCTACCGATGACAGTGCCGCGATATGCAAGCAGAAAGGATATCGCTATTTGAACCTGCCGGTCAATTTGGGCATCGGTGGCGGGGTGCAAAGCGGTTACTGCTATGCGGTGGAAAACGGGTATGATATTACTGTTCAGATGGACGGCGACGGTCAGCACGATCCGGCATACCTTGCGACAGTGATTGCACCTGTGGCCGGGGAAGAGCTGGACATGGCGGTCGGCAGCAGATTTATTACCCGGGAGGGCTTTCAGACCAGCGCTATGCGGCGGCTGGGCATTCGCATCATCAGCGATACCATCCGGCTGTTGACCGGGGTGCGGGTTCAGGATGTCACCAGCGGCTTTCGTGCCTGCGGCAAGGAACTGACGGCATTTTACGCTCGCCATTATGCGCAGGATTACCCTGAGCCGGAGGCAATTGTCGCAGCAGTTCTGAACGGATACCGGGTGGGTGAGGTGCCGGTCGTTATGCGGGAAAGGGAGGGAGGCGTCTCCTCCATCAACCCTCTGCGGTCGGTTTACTATATGATAAAGGTTCCCCTGGCGCTATTTGTCTACCGTTTGTCCATCCGCAGGACCTGCCGTCGGTAAAGGAAAGACATATCAACAAAAAGGAGCAGTTGCGCCATGCAGAAACTACAGATTGCGCTGATTATCGGCGCTTTCATATATCTGGTCATTATTTTTTCCCTGCTGAAAAAACAGAAAATATCGGTACGCTATGCCCTGCCGTGGCTTGCCAGCGGCCTGGTTATGTTGCTGTTTGCCTGTTTCCCGTATCTTGCAAAAATATTGCGGGCTATCACCGGGGTGGAAGTGGTCTCCAATCTGGTGTTTATCATTATCATCGCCTTTATGCTGCTTATTGTGCTGAATCTTTCTGCAGCGGTTACGGATTTGTCAGAACGGGCAAAACGGTTGACCCAGACAAATGCCCTGTTGGAAGAACGGGTACGGCGCCTGGAAAACAGTGCGGCGGATCAAAACAGAGATGAGGATATTGAAAAAGAGTAAATTCCGGCTGCACTATGCAGTATGCAATGAAATTTCTTCTTGAGAAGGAGAGCGAAATTATGTTGTTTAATTCGCTGCAGTTTCTGATCTTTTTCCCTGTGGTGTGTCTGGTGTATTTTCCCTTGCCACAGGTACTGAAAAAGCCCTGGCTGTTGGTGTGCAGCTACTATTTTTATATGTGCTGGAACGCCGGATTTGCGCTGCTGATCGCTTTTTCCACCCTGACGACCTGGCTGTGCGGTTTTGTTATAGAAAAGGCAAAGGCAGAACAACGCTCCGACTGCAGATATTTTCCCAAGCTGGCGCTGACAATGAATATCGCCGTCAATCTTGGAATTCTGTTCTTTTTTAAATACTTTGATTTCTTTTCTCAGACTATTGCAGGGGTATTTTCTGCGGTGGGCATTACATACGCACCGGTACAGCTGGGGTTGACATTGCCGGTAGGTATCAGCTTTTATACATTCCAGGCATTGGGTTACTCTATCGATGTTTATCGCGGGGAACATCCTCACGAAAAAAATCTGTTAAACTATGCGCTGTTTGTCAGCTTTTTTCCCCAGCTGGTGGCGGGCCCAATTGAACGCAGTGTCAATTTTCTGCCTCAATTGAAGCAACGGCACTATTTTGATGAGCGTAGAACCGAAGCAGGTGTGCTGCTGATGCTGGTCGGCTTTTTCAAAAAACTGGTTATCGCAGACGGATTTGCCTCCCTGGTTGATCCGGTCTTTTCAGCGCCGGGCAACTATTCCGGTTTGCAGCTCTTACTTGCAAGCGTCATGTTTACATTACAGATCTACGGCGATTTTTCCGGTTATTCCGACATTGCCATCGGCGCGGCGGAGATATTGGGCTTTTCCCTGATGCGCAACTTTGACCGACCGTATTTCTCTGCCTCCGTCAGTGAATTCTGGCGGCGCTGGCATATCAGCCTTTCCACCTGGATGCGGGATTATATCTACATTCCTTTGGGAGGAAACCGCCGCGGACCGTGGCGCAAACGGCTGAATTTACTGATTACCTTTGCAATCAGCGGTTTGTGGCATGGGGCAAAGTGGACCTTTGTTATCTGGGGCATGCTGAACGGATTGTATCAGTGTATTGAAGATATGCTGCGCACGGCGTGGCGTAAGCTGTTTCATCGCTCCCCTGCCCCGGTGAACCCGAAAAGACTGTGTGAACTGCCATTTTTACGGCGTGTGATCCGGTTTCCGGGTATTTTGCTGACCTTCGGCTTGACAAGCTTAACCTTCATTTTCTTTCGCGTATCTACACTGCAGCAGGCTGCACAGATATTGAAAACGGTTTTTTCTACCCCGGCAGCCGGGTATACAGGCCTGGAGAATTGGATGACGGCTTTGTCTGGTCTGGACTTCTTCGGCAATATTCATGCCTCCCACATTCAACCGGGCTGGCTGTTGACAGCAACCGGCGTCGGGTTGGTCGGTGCGCTGCTGGTGCTGACTGTATTGGAGCTGATAGATGCTCCCTTCCGCTATACAAAGGTATTGCCTGAGCAGACAGACCGGGAAAAACAGGATTATGCCATCGATACGGAGCATCCCAATTTGGGCGACCGTGTGGCAGCCTGGGCTTTTCCTGCAAGATGGCTGATGGCGATTATCCTGTTGGGTGCGATTTTGTTGTGGGGAAGCTTTGCGCCCTCCGGTTTTTACTATTTTCAGTTCTGAGAATGCTATTTGCGCGCAGATACAATAAAATCGGTCTATTCGGTTTTACACTCTGCCGTGAACCGATCGCAGAAGGGAGCAGAAATTTATGCGACTGATCAAACTGTTGCTGAAGGGTTTATTGGTGACGGTTCCGCTGGCACTGCTGCTGATTACGGTTAATTACCGTGTGGATGGCAGCGCGGTGCTGCGAGGGGATAAATTTGAGCTGGAGGTTGCCCAGGCATGGCTTTCCGATAAGGCGGTAGGCAATTTTACCAATGCCATTAACGAACGCAGCGTTATGCGGCTATATGTGGAAAATCTGAACCAGCCGTTGGACACGCTGGTTTTGGGTTCCTCCCGGGCAATGCAGATCACCGCCGCATCCACAGGCGCAGAGGGATACTTTTTCAATGCCGGCATGACCGGGGCGGATCGGAAGGATATTCTGTCCACTTTTTATCTGTTTGACAGGGCGGATAAGCTGCCGGAAAATTTGGTGATCGCAGTCGACCCCTGGATCTTCTTTGATAGCGAAGAGGCGTTGAATTTCCGCAGTGATGATAACCTATACAGGGAATTTCTTTCACAACGCCTTGGAATGGAGACCGAGTACACCCCGGAGGATCAGTCTGTGCGCCGCAAGGCACTGACCTCACCGGCATATTTTCAAGAGAATATACAGTACTTCTATTCGGACCATTCCGAAGAAGAGCGGCCAACCATTTTGGCAAACAGGATGGATGACCTTGACGAGGATATCCGACTTGCCGACGGTACCCAGTGGTATTCCGCATCGGTCCGCAATGCCTCTCAGGACCAGGTTGATCACAATGCTTTGGAAGTGGCCAATGTGGATTATGCCCAGTTGTACGGCTTTACCGATGTTGACGAAGAGCTACTCCGTCAGTTTCAGGCATTTATCAGCTATGCGGTTAACCGGGGGGTAAATGTGACCCTGGTGCTGACGCCGTTTCATCCCATCTATTGGGATATGCTCTCCGTCAATCCGGATTATTCCGGCGTACAGCAGGCGGAGCAGGCAATGCGGAATCTTGCCGCACAGCAAGGTGTGTTATTGGTAGGTAGTTACAATCCGACAGATGCAAATGTGTCAAATGAGGATTTTTATGACGGTTTGCATATCCGTCGGGAAAGCATCTGTAAATACTATGATGACGGTAAAAAAGTGGAAGCCCCGGAGCCCGTGCAGCAGGAGATAACACAGGACGCAGAGCAGGACTCTGAGACAGAGCGGCAGACCTAATCTTTTGCACATACAGCGAAATAAAAGGAGAGTAAGACGATGATTTATGATGTGTTGGATAATCTGGAGCAGTATACCGGTTTGTTCGAAAACCTGGATACGGCAATTGCATGGCTTGCAGAAAATGATCTGGAGGCATTGCCTCTTGGTCGCACGGAGATCGATGGGGACAACGTCTATCTGACGGTCTCTCAGCTGGAGGCACAGGATAGCGACAAGACCCTGTTTGAAACCCACTCCGAGTATATGGATATCCATATTGATTTGGAAGGAGTAGAGCTGTTTGAGGTAGCTTTGGGCGAGCTGACAGAGCATACCCCCTACAATGAGGAGAAGGATTTCGCACTGTACCAGGCGGATCTTTCCTGCGCCTGCGTGCTGGGCCCGGGTCGCTTTCTGATTACCATGACCGAGGAACCGCACAAGCCCGGTGTTGCATCAAGCGAGGGCAGAAGCCTGAAAAAACTGGTGGTAAAGATTAAAAGATGATCGGATATCATAGACGGACTCTCCGTTGTCATACGGGGAGTTCGCCTTGTTATGCGGTGAACAGAATCTTTTTTGGAAAACGAGGGAGAATGAAAATGAATACTGCGTTATCGGAACAAATTGACAGCTTTATCCGAAACAATACCGACAGGATTATTTCCGATATCGGTGAGCTGGTGAGCATTGACAGTGTACAGCAGGCGGCGGAGCCCGGTGCGCCTTTTGGAGCAGGGGTTCGGTCGGCGTTGGATAAGACGCTGGAAATTGCCCGCCGTCTCGGCCTGGATACCCTGGGAGATGAAGTGATGGGCTATGCTGCTTTGCCCGGCACCGACCCGGAAAAGTACCTTGCAACAATCTGCCATGTGGATGTGGTGCCGGCAGGAAACGGCTGGGATGCGGACCCGTTCACCATGAGGGTGCAGGACGGCTGGTTGCTGGGACGCGGCGTGGCGGATGACAAGGGACCGATGGTCTTATGCCTGTATGCTTTGGCGTTTTTAAAACAGCAGGGTGTGACGCTGCGGTATCCCATCCGTGCCCTGGTAGGAACCAATGAAGAGACCGGTATGAAGGAGCTGGGACACTATTTTGAGAAGAATGCTGCCCCGGTATTTTGTTTCACCCCGGATGCGGAATTCCCCGTGTGTAACGGAGAAAAGGGACAATTCGGCGGTTTATTGGTCAGCCCGCAAAAAATCGGCGGGATTTTGCAGAATCTGGAGGGCGGTGTTGCAAACAATGCCGTGCCTGACCGCGCCTTCGCGCTTGTAAAGGCAGATATAGAGAATTTGCCCGGTACGGAGAATATCACCCTATCCCTGGCAGAAGAGGGTCTTGTACGGATTGACGGACAGGGTATCAGTGGCCATGCAGCTTCTCCTGAGGGAACACGCAATGCCATTGGCGTAGTGGTAGATTATCTGTTGGCAAATGCTTTGGGAACGCCTGAAGAGCTGGGTTATCTGCGCGCAGTGCAAAAGCTGCACAGCAGTACCGCAGGAAAAGGTTTGGGAATTGACTGTAAGGATGAACCGTTTGGCCCGCTGACCGTCATAGGCGGTCGAATCTATCTGAGGGACGGTCATTTGGTACAGACCATTGACAGCCGTTTCCCCACGACTACGGACGGCGAAACCATAGCGGCGGCAATCCGTAACGCAATCGGTACGGACGCCCAACTGGAGTGCGGCAGAGCCAATGAACCGTTCTATATTTCGGCTGACAGCCCGGCCATACTTGCCTGTATCGATACCTTCAATCAGGTAACCGGTCGGCAGGATACACCGTTTACTATGGGCGGCGGGACCTATGCTCGGCATTTCCCCTATGCAGTCAGCTTTGGCCCGGAGTACGCGGATACCGTATTGCCCGCCTTCGGCGGTCCGATGCACGGTGCAAATGAGGCGGCCCCGCTGGACAAACTGCTTCAGGCACTGAAAATTTATATTATTGCGTTGCTGCGGTTGGAAGAAATAGAATTATAAACAGGCGGCATTTTGAAGGGATAAGGCAAAGGAGTAAGGTCCGGAGGCAGAAAAGTTGCTTCCGATCCCCAAATGAGTAGATGAAAAAGAAAAATACGGTGATGCTGCAATGGCTGATTGACCTGTGCCGAAAAGTCATTTTTTTAGGCTGGGCAGCAGACTTGCTGGAAAAATATCAGGAGCTGATTGCCTACGGAATTGTAGGTGTATTGACAACCGGTATCAACGTGGCAGTTTTCTGGGCAATGAATACTGTTTTGGGCTGGCACTATGCCCCTGCCAATGTGGTTGCTTGGATCATTGCAGTGGTTTTTGCATTTTTTGCCAATAAGATTTTTGTATTTGAAAATCATGGGTGGTCAGCCAGGGTGGTTATCAAGGAGGCAGTCGCATTTTTGCTGTCCCGGCTTGCCAGTCTGCTGGTGGATATGGCCGGTATGTGGTTGATGATTGACTGCATCCGTTGCGAAGAATTGCTGTCAAAATTTGTTGTGAATATTGTGGTAATCATCATAAACTACGCATTGGGTAAGTTTTGGGTTTTTGCAAAAGGAAAGGAAGAAAAGCCTGAATGAGAGGTACTTGGATAAATGCGGCTGCCGTGTTGCTGGGCGGTACCATTGGTCTGCTTTTTAAAAAATGTATCAGGCAGGAGATGAATGAGGCAGTTAATAAAGCTTTAGGTCTGGCGGTATTGGTTATCGGTCTAAACGGAATTGTGGCAAATATGTTTTCTGTTCAGCAGGAGCAGATTGGTTCATCCGGAGAGCTATTGCTGATTTTTTCTCTTGTGGTTGGGGCTATCGTTGGTACTCTGTTACGTATTGAGGACCGTCTGAATACTTTGGGGGATCGGCTGGAGAAAAAATATCATCTCACCAATTTTTCGGCGGCTGCAGTCAACGCCACACTGTTGTTTTGCGTGGGCGCCATGGCAATCGTCGGTTCGTTGAATGACGGGTTGACCGGTGATAGCCAGGTTTTAATCGTAAAAAGCGCCCTGGACTTTACTGCAAGTATTGTTCTGGCAGCCGGTATGGGCGTGGGCGTACTGTTCAGCGCCATACCGCTGGTTATCTATCAAGGCGGCATCTCCCTGGCGGCAGGCACATTGACCGGGCTTTTACAGGGCGAGCTTCTGCGACAGGTGAGTAGTGTAGGTTATGTGATGATTCTTTGCATCGGCATCAATTTTCTGTTTCCCAAGAAGATCAAGGTGGCGGATTTTTTACCGGGTTTGCTGGTGCCGGTTATTTGGTACGGGCTGCGTACGGTTTTTGCGCTGGTCGGAATTCAATAAACGGCTTGCTTTGGCTGATTGCGCGAAAAAAGAGGGTTTCTGCAGAAATCCTCTTTTCTTTTGAAAAAGTTTTAAACAATTGTCAATCAGCTATCACAAGTTTATCACTAAAATTTTATAAACTGACTTTAACCCGAAATGACTTTGTGGTAAGATGTAGAAAAGATATATCGTTTTAAAGAAGAAAGGACGGCAGAAAAATGATCAGCGTACTGATTGTGGATGATGAGCCTTTAATCCGCGGGCTTATCAGGGAACATTTAGAGCATGAGGGCTATGTCTGTAACGAGGCAGGGGACGGTACCGCTGCGCTGTCTTATCTGGAAAGCAACCGTGCTGATATGATCATTATGGATATCATGATGCCTTTTATGGACGGTATGACCTGTCTGCGGGAAATCCGCCGCCGCAAAATAGAGACGCCGGTCATTATGCTGACTGCTCGCGGGGAGGAATATGACAGAATTGCAGGTCTGGAAAACGGGTCGGATGATTATATCGTCAAGCCCTTTAGCCCGCGGGAGCTGGTTGCCCGTGTAAAGGTCGTATTGAACCGAACTATGCCCAAAGAGGAGAACAATGAAAAGATGGTTTTCGGCGGGCTGGTTATTGATACTGCTTCTCATACGGCGCACATCGACGGAAAAGAGGTTGCCCTGACGCCGAAGGAATTTGATCTGTTGGTGTTTTTGGCAAGCAACCGGGGAATTGCTTTCTCCCGGGAGAAAATTCTGCAAAAGGTGTGGAATTACGATTTCTTCGGTGAGGACCGCACGGTGGATACCCATGTAAAAATGCTGCGCGGCCATCTTGGTGATTACAGAGACCTGATATTTACGGTATGGGGTGTGGGCTACAAATTTGAGCCTGGCCAAATTGGCTGAAAGGATACGCCGAGCCCATGAAAAGCTTTAAGCATAAAGTTATGCTAGTAGTTTGCTTGCTATGCGTTGTATTGATAGGTCTGGTGTTGCTATTTACCAGTTTTTTGCTGGAGCCGGCATACCGGGCCATGACCCGGCGTGATTTGCACAGTGAGCTGGATAAAATTGTACAGGTGATTCAGCAGAACGGACTTTTAAATGAGGATAAGACTGATTACCAGACGGTAACGCGGGATACCATTGATAAGCTGGTGGTGGACGGTCAGTGTCTGGAAATCTCTGATTTGGAAAGTCTGCAGTACATTGGCGGCAAAGAGATGATTGCCGGTTGTGTAATGCATAAGGAGACCATGGAATTCTGGAAAGACCGCTACAGTGCCGACAACCTGATGGTGCTTGGTTTGCGCGCAACGGTTGTGGAGGAGGGCAGCATTGATACCAACCTGAATCACGGCTTTGGACGCACGACAGATCAATGGGTAGTCGGCCGCACTGTCCCGGAGGCAGGAGTGATTGTTCTGCTTTCTGCCAGTATGGAGAGAATTGAGCAGGCTGCGGACGTCATTCAGCGACAGATGTTGCCCTGCAGCATTGTATTGCTGACGGTAGCACTGCTAATGACCTGGCTTATAGCAGGCTGGTTTACCGCCCCTGTTACTGCGTTGTCGGCAGCGGCGCGTAAAATAGCCCAGGGCGACTACACAGTACAACTGCCGGTAACCCAAAAGGATGAGATCGGCACATTGACGGAAGACTTCAACACCATGGTCCGTGAGGTGGAAAAGGCAGACGCATTGCAAAAGGATATTGTGGCGAATGTCAGCCACGATCTGCGCACACCGTTGACCTTGATCAAGGGCTATGCCGAAACGATACGGGATTTGAACGGTAATGACGCTGAAAAGCGGAATGAACAGCTGAATATTATTATCAGCGAGACAGACCGGCTGAGCAATTTGGTGGGCAGCGTTATGATACTGTCCCGTTTGAATGCCGGTACAGAGCCGTTTGAGCCGGCAACATTTGACATCACCGATTTTTGCGAGGAGCTGAGTTATCGGTATGCGGATATCTGCAGGAAAAACGGATATCAGCTCCAACTGGAAAGCCCCGGCGAACGGCTGATTACAGCTGATCCGGATATGCTCAGCAGGGTGTTGCACAATTTGATTTCCAATGCCATTGCACATATCGGAGAGGATGGAGCGGTGCGGATTATTATACGGGATGCAATTCTGAATGGAGAAAACAGACCGGTAAAGGCATCTGAACAAACCGGAGCTGATTGCCGTGAAGGGATTGTTGTAGAAGTGGCAGATAACGGCGAAGGTATTGACGCTCAGGAGTTACCCCATGTTTTTGAGCGGTACTACCGCGCCCGGCAATCCAACGGCAAGCAGGGTACCGGATTGGGACTATCCATCGTACGGGCAATTTTGCTTACCCACAAGTTTGGTTTCGGCGTGCAAAGCACTAAGGGTTTAGGTTCAGCCTTTTGGTTTAGCGCACCGCTTGCAAGGCCGACAAAAAATGAAGCCAGTCCGCCGGAAAATAGCAGACAACACGGTTAAGGTAACCTCTAAAAATTCAA
>DCHC01000021.1 GCA_002314755.1 Faecalibacterium sp. UBA1762
ATTTATCGAGGTTCCCTATAATAAAAGAGTAAATATGCACAGAGTATGGAAACGAGGAGAGTGATAATGATGTGGGGAACGATTGCCACATGGCCGTTCTCATTGCAGGCAGTAGAAAAAGCCGCAGCTGTACTACAGAAAAACGGTACGGCTATGGACGCCGCGGAGCAGGGAATCCATTTGGTGGAAACTGATTTGTCTATTGAAAGCGTCGGACGGGGCGGCTGGTTGAATGCGGACGGCAAGCTGGAACTGGATGCGGCCATGATGAACGGCGACACATTGGAGATCGGCGCCGTGGCAGGGGTACAGCATTATGAGCATCCGGTCAGCATTGCGCGCGCGGTGATGGAGCATACCCGTCACAATATGATCATCGGAAAAGGTGCGGAAAGCTTTGCCTGCTCCATGGGTATAAAGGCAGCTGACGATACGTATATGATTCCGGAAAACATCAGAAAGATCTGGCAGCAAAACAAAGAAAACCCGATCGGCCATGATACCATTGGCATCATCTCGGTCGATCAAAACGGGACAGTTGTCTCGGCCACCTCTACAAGCGGTGCAAACGGAAAGATTCCCGGCCGTGTGGGAGATTCGCCGCTTGTCGGCAGCGGTTTTTATGCAGACAGTCAAATCGGCGGTGCTGCCGCTACCGGGCTGGGCGAGGATATTATGCGTACCTGCTGCTCCTTTCGTTGTGTTCAGCTGATGGCAAGCGGAATGACACCGCAGCAGGCAGTAGAAACGGTTGTCAGAACTGCCCACGAGGCGATACTTGCCCACGGCAGAAAGCCGGATTGTATCGCATTGGTCTGCATGAATAAACACGGCCAGTTCGGAGCAGCTGCCAATCACACCGGTTTTTCTTATGCGGTATGTACGGAAAATCACCCGGCACAGATCATCGGGGTTTCCCCGCTGGCGGGCTGCTGCATAGATTGCTTTGTGCCGGAGATAAACCAAACCGTAAAAGGAGAAGATGGAATATGAAAGGAAACTATAGAGTAAAAGAGCCGATCATCGAGCCAAATCCGCCGGTATGCCTTTGCAAACGGGCAAAAGGTACCCCGGGCAAGCTGGACGGAGACCTGAACAAGCCGTTTTGGCAGCAAACAGAGTGGATGCAGGATTTTCACGATATCGAGGGTGACAGCAAGCCCTTGCCCCGAAAAAAGACCATGGTGAAGGTATTATGGAACCAGGAGGCGCTGTATGTCGGGGCTTACCTGCAGGATGACACCATTTGGGCTACGGTGACGCAGCGGGATGATATTATCTATGTAGACAATGATTTTGAGGTGTTTTTGGCGCCCAACGATTCTACCCATCAGTATTATGAGCTGGAAATGAACGCAATGAATACCGTGTGGGATCTGATGATGGATAAGCCGCAGCGTGACTGTGTGCGCCGCATTATCAGCTGGGATATTAAGGGGCTGGAAACAGCCGTTAAAATTGACGGAAAGCTGAATGACCCCTCTGCGGATAACAAGGGGTGGTCGCTTGAAATTAAAATACCCTGGTTTTCTTTGCGGGAATGCGGTCAGGATGAGTGCATGCCCTCTCACATTGTCCCGGACCTTGGCGAAATTTGGCGTATGGATTTTTCCCGTGTGGAATGGGAGGTTCAGGTGCAGAATAATCAATATGTGAAAATAACCGACCCGCAAACCAATCAGCCTTTGCCGGAGAACAACTGGCTGTGGGCGCCCACCGGGGTGATCGACGCGCATATGCCGGAAAGATGGGGCTATTTGGTCTTTACCGAAAACGGAGAGGAGTATCCCTTGCCGGCTGAAGACCAGGCAAAGCTGCTGCTGCGCAAGTTGTATTATAGGCAGCACGCTTATTGCTGCAAGGAGGGCCGTTTTACAGAGGATATCCATCTGCTTTTGGGCGAGCAGGCCGACCGGTATCATCTGCGTGCTTTTGTGACGCCCAGTATGTTTGAAGCGATTGCCGACTTTGACGGAAAAGAGTACCATATTCGGCAGGACGGCTATGTCTGGTGCGGCGATGAATACTGAAAGTCACTTTCTGCATACATTTCCCTCCGGACGTGCCATCTCGCCAGTGACACCGGTCATCGGTTGGAACCGGTGGGAAAGTGGGTGGCGCCCTTTTCTGTAGCCCAGTCCTTTATGGAAACGGAATTGCCGGGTTTAAATCTTTTCCGTTAACAATGTGGTATCTTATAATATATTTATCGATCTTTTTTTAGTAAAACAGTTACGACAAAGGAGTATCCCACATGAAAAAGAATGCAGAGGTTTTTATTTTATTGGGTCAGTCCAATGCAGTAGGCCACGATCTGCCTATGCAGGAGAAGGATGTCATAACCGATCCCATGGCCTATGTTTACGGTCTGTCACGGGCGGATAACCAAAATCTGTATCCGGAAAAATTGACCTTCTCCGGATATCAGTCTGCCGGGATGAATTTGGCAGAGGAACAGGATAACACCTACTCTTTGGCAAACTGTCTGGCAGCACAGTGGGAAAAGGAAGCCCGGAAAAACCCGGATATGCCGGATTTATATATCATCCAAATTGCTATCGGCGCGCAGGGAATCGGCCCGGGATTTATGTGGAATCCGGATTATCCCCAGCAGCTGATTCCCGGCAAGCTTGGCGTAGTCCGTATTTCGCTGTTTCCGTTTACGCAGCGAATTCTATCTCTGCTGAAGCCCACCTTTGCACAGATGGGTGTGGATTATCACATAATGGGGGTTCATTGGCGCGGCGGTGAAGATGACACCGCCGTCCAGACTCCGAAATCGCTTATTCCGAACCTAAAGCCGCTTTATGAAAGACTATTTGAAATGCTGCGCTCCTCTTTGGGCGAGCTGCCGAAAACCGTGCTTTATCAGATGAGGTACGGAGAAAAGACCTACGAACGGCCAGGCACGGATAATTTAAGGGATTCGGCGTCGGTCAACAACCGACTTTTTGCCGAATTTGCCGAAAAATATCCCCAGATATCGCTGTTTGACCCGTTCTCTCTGTCCCTATACCGGCCGGAGGATCCGCAGACCTGGGGTATCTTTTCCCCGGAGGACGGCGTACATTACTCTGCTGCTGCCAACTGCGAAATTGCCGAAAAAATACTTGCTGAATATCTGGCAGATACATCGAAAAAATAAATCAGATCAACATACCTTTACGGTTTGCGATTATTTCAGCGACACTTTTTTACGGGATTCATTGACAACAAAGCCGAACCATGGTACGCTCATAACCGTAATGAGCAAAGGCGTTCATTCAAACGGAGGAGCTTTCTCCACTGATTGGATGAGCGCTTTTTTGATTGCAGCAAGGTGTGTTATAAATGTATATACCAAATCAGAAAGAAAATAGTCAGCATAAAATATACCGATCAAGAGGTATTGCAATATGTCAAGGAGGAGAATGTCAAATTTATCCGGAATGTTTTTAACCGAAATAAAAAGACTTTTTGCAATAACCCCTGTTGGCAAGACCGAAAAATGATGTATAATACAGATAAAGAAAATCAGTTTGGGTAAATGAAATCAGCAGCACGGTTCCTGCCGCCATTCTGAAAAGGGGTAAATGTCATGGATCAATCCTTGCAGACAGTCAAAGAGATTCACCTGATTCCATATTGCCACACCGACTACGCCTGGACCAATCCCAGAGCCTGGCACATCAGCCGGTATCTGGATTCTCTTCGCGAAACACTGGAGAAAATGAGGCAAAACCCGCAGTATACCGGCACGCTGGACAATGCGGTCCACTCTTTACAGGCTTTTATCCGGTACTACCCGGCGCTGTTCCCCGACTTGAAGGATGCTATTACGCAGGGCAGAATAGCGGTGGCAAACGGCGGCTATTCCCTGGCACGGCCGACACAGGTGGGGGAGGAAACCTATCTGCGCAACCTGATTGCAGGGGATGTCTATTTCCGAAGCCTGTTTGAAGAAGATCCGGCACACCCGCTGCCCATCCGTTGTCTTTTCAATGCGGATACCGGCTGCGGTCACCCGCAGCTGCCTCAGATTATCCGTTTGATGGGGTATGACAGTTATTTCTTTCAACGACCGGAATGCTTTTTCAATAAAGTAAAGCTTCCGAATCAGTTTATCTGGCAGGGGTTGGACGGCAGTCGGATCACTGCGGCAAGGGGAAATTACGGCGGTTTCTTTTTGTGCGATTATTTAGAAAAGCCGCCTACAGCGGAAGCTTTCCCCCGTCTGAAGCAGGCTTTTTGGAAGCAGGAGCTATCCGGTCGGCTGAAGTGCCAGTCCAGCCCGATAGTGACCCAGTTTGTCGGCTGCGACAACACCTTACCCGACCGCAACCTACAGGACTCCCCCCTCTATCTGGATGATTTTATCCGTCTGTGGAATCAAACCGAAGAAAGCCGGATGGGCTATTCCACCCTGAACCGATTTTTTGACGCGCTGCAGACCCAACCCTTGCCGGTGGTAACCGGAGATATCAACCCGGAGGAGCTTACCTACAATATCCCCAAAAAGGGCAACCAATCCCTGTGGTATGCCCGCGGTCAGGCGGATCGGCTATTGACTGAATGGGAGACCCTGTCTGTAATGGCCGGTCGGTACGGTGTGCCCTATCCGGAGCAGCAGCTGGCGGAAAGCTGGCAGACCCTGTATGAAATCACCGGTCATGCAACCGATTTTGCCCTGCAACAGGATGAGCCGGAGCTGACCGATGCCGCCCGTTGGGTGGTGGATACCGCTTGCCGAGGCATACGCAGGGCAAGGCAGGCACTGGCGGATGCTTTTGCCCTGTTCGGCAAAAACACCTATACGGTATGTAATCCCACCGGTTTTACCCGGCAGGAAACCATGCTGGTCCCTTTGACCGAAACCTTCGGTCTCACCGATTTTTCACTACAGGACGATACCGGCAATACGCTGCCGTATAGCGTGGTAGATTATTCCAGCGGGGATAAAATCAACCGCAGCGGCGGCGAATGCTGCGTCACTGTCGCGGTGACTGTTACAGTGCCCGCTTTTGGGGTGACCCGGTTGACGGTCTGCCCGGTAGAGGGCATATCTGTGCGGGAAAAAACGCCCGCCCATTATTTACTGACCGGTCCCGGGGCGTCCCGGCAGCATCTAAATGATTTTACCTTACAGTGCGGCAAAACCGCAGTCCGGTTTGCCGGGGGACTGCCGGTAGAGATCACCGGCTCAGACGCCGACCGGACATGCCGGATCTTTGCCGACGGGAAGCCACTGGTTAACCTGTATTTTCACTCTACCGCACCCTCGACCGATTGGCTGTTCCGCACCGATATTTTGCATACTGATGCCTTTTGCCCTCAAAAATCGACACAACTGTGTGTCACGCCCCGGTATGCCTGCATTGCGGTTTGCGGCACGATGGCAGGACAGCCCGCAGAGCTGACCTTTACCCTGAACGAACAGGGTACCCTGCAGCTGCGGGCAGCATGTACCGCCCCCGAACAGGATGGCTTTTTTGCGGTAGAATCTCCCACCGACGGCAGTGGAAATATCTGCTGTGATATTCCCTTTGGCAGACGGAGCCTCCGCTTTGCAGAGATCAAAAACCGGCCCGATCGGTACGATCATGGGGGAGAGATCTCTATGCAGGGCGGGTTTGGCGCCAAAAGCTTTTTGCAGTTTGCCCCCGAAAAAGGGCAGGCAATGGCGCTGGTGGGGGTTGATACCGCCTGCTATGCCCGATATGATCTGACAAACGATCAGGTGGGCTGGATATTGAACGCCCACTACCGGCCGGATAAACCGGAGCAGACTGTGCGCATCTGGGAGCACCAACTGAACGCCCGGGCGTTTGCCTGCCCGGAGCAGCAGCATTACGCCCTTGCGTTAGTGCCTTTTGCGACAGACCCGGCAGGCCTTGCCCGTGCCGCCCGGGGCCTACGGCACCCTCTTGTGGCAGTAAAAGGCTTTGGCTGCGGGCAGCAGCTGCCGCCGACTGCCATTTGCCGGGCACAAACGGAGCAACTGATTTTTACCGGCTGTTATTGGCAGGACAGTCACCTGATTCTTCGGGGATATGAGGCACAGGGTAAAAACGGCGTCGCGCCGTTGCTATTTGCGGACCGGGTCACATCCGCATATAAAACCGATTTGCGGGGCAGGAAACTGGAAAAACTATACCCGCAAAAGACGGGTGAGGACGATGTCGGGCCGCTGATCACGCTGCCGGTCAGACCGTACGAGATTGTAACGGTGCAGATCGATTTTGGCTGATATCAGAAGAAAGCTAAAGGAATGGTCACAAAAATGAAGATTTTTGATATTTCACAAGAGGTATTTGGGTGCGAGGTTTTCCCGGGGGATATCTGTCCCGAAAGAAAGGTTTTAACAACCATAGGGGACGAATGTATCTATAATCTGACAGGGTTTACTATGTGTGCCCATAACGGAACCCATGTGGATGCGCCGTATCATTTTTACCGTGACGGCAAAACCGTTGATCAGCTGCCACTGGAAAAATTGATCGGTAAATGCTTTGTGACATTTTTTAAAGGCGCAATCACACAGACAGACGCGCAGCACATCATGGAAAAGGCCAAAAGCGCCGATACCTCGGCTGCCAAAAGAATACTGATCGGCGGAGATACCTTTGTCACCCTGGAAGCTGCCAAGGTGTTCGCAGAGGAAGAAGTGTTTCTGATCGGAAACGAATCTCAGACCGTTGGACCGACGGAGACCCCGGCGAAGGTTCATTACGAACTGCTGAAAAAGGAAGTTGTGCTGCTGGAAGGCATTCGGCTAAGCGGTATAAAAGAGGGCGTTTACTATTTAAACGCCGCGCCGCTTTCTCTGGGACAGGCGGACGGTGCGCCCTGCAGAGCTGTGCTGATAGATATGGAAACGGAAACCGGATAAAGCTTTGATTCGGGATGGGGGAGAATTTCATGATGACGTCAAGAGAACGGCTGTTAGCAGTCTGCCGCGGTGAAATGCCGGACAGAGTACCCATTTCCACCTACGAGCTGGTCGGATGGGATCAGCGCAATTTTTGCAATCTGGAGCCTTCCTATCACGGGCTGATGGAGTATATCCGTCAAAAAACGGATTGCATTGCCATGTGGGACCCTGCCAGCGATCAAAAACTGCTATGTTCTGCCTACGATGCGCACCCGGAAACACAAAAAATTGAATTGCCGGACGGATACGAAAATGTGACGCGCTACCGCGTCGGCAACCGGGATCTGGTGACGCGTACCCGTTTTATCAACGGCATTTATACCTCCTGGAAAACGGAACCCTTATGCAAGGACAGCAAGGATGTGGACGCACTGATGTCGTTACCGTTTGTGCCGGTTACTTTTGATTCTTCGGACGCCGGGCGCATTTGGAACGAGCTGGGTGACAGGGGAATTCTGATGCCCTCGTTAGCCGATCCGGCCTATCTTGCCATGGAGCTGATGGAGTTTGGCGAAAGTATGGTCTGGGTCATGTCGGAAACAGAATACTTTGAAAGCGTAGTGAAGGAACTGCATCGACGCAATATGATCAATTTGAAAACCATGCTGGAAACTACCGATGCGGACCTCTACCGAATATGCGGGCCGGAGTACATGTGCCCGCCCTACCTGCCGCCAAAGTATTTTGAGCGGTTTATGCTGCCCTACCTGACGGATATGGTACAACTGATCCACCAGTACAACAGGTTGGTACGCGTTCACTGCCACGGTCGTATCGGTCGGGTGATCGATATGATCGTCGAGACCGGCTGCGACGGAACAGATCCGTGCGAAGAAATCCCAGACGGCGATACCACGCTGGAAGAACTGAAGGCCCGGGTTGGGGATAAA
Organism: Faecalibacterium sp. UBA1762; assembly: GCA_002314755.1. Taxonomy (GTDB): domain Bacteria; phylum Bacillota; class Clostridia; order Oscillospirales; family Ruminococcaceae; genus UBA1762. Next base: position 7,801 of record DCHC01000021.1, read on the forward strand.
CTGACGTTGTTTGGCAGCATGCAGCTTAAACTGTTAGAAACCGGTTGCGTAGAGGATGTCCGCCGTGAAACCGCGCGGATGCTGGCAGCCGGAAAGCCGAACGGTCGCTTTGTTCTCATGCCCACCGCTGCCCCTATCAATGTACCGCTGCGGGACAAAACGGTAGAAAATTACAAGGCCTACATTGATACGGCTTTGGCGTGCGCGGCGTACTGAACGCACCTCCCCGGGTAATGCCGTTTCACCGCATTACCCGGTTCGGTGACACAAACATAAAATGATTTCCGCCGCTGTTTTTCATTGTAAAATCATTTTTCCCGTGTTAGAATGGGACTGTAAAAAAAGCGCTTTTTATGAACGGAGAAGGTACCATGAACCACCTGCATTTTGACCATGACTACCATTTGCATAGCTATATCTCCCCCTGCGCGGGCGAAAAACGCTGGCAGCAGACTACCAGCCGCATTTTTTCAGTACGCAAAAGAAAACGGCCTTGCGGATATCTGCCTGACTGACCATTTCTGGGACGAAGCAGTCCCCCCTGTGCCCGCCTGGCAGGAGCAGAGCTTTGCTGCCCTGCAAACGGTATTGCCCCTACCGCAGGGAGGGGGTATCCATTTTCATTTTGGCTGCGAAGCGGAGATGGATCGGGATTACCGCTTGGGTCTTGCCCCGGAGCATTATGATGCGTTTGAACTGATTTTGATCGCAACCAGCCATCTGCACCTGGGATTTACCACATACGGTGACGAATGCAGCATTCTGCAAAAGGCCGTCACTTATATCTGCAAATTAGAGCACCTGTTGAGCATGCCGCTGCCGTTTGAAAAAATCGGTTTACCCCACCTGACAACCTCACTGATTGCCACCGAGCACCCCGGCGACCATTTTAAGGTGTTGGACAGTATTCCGGACAGTGCTTTTCGGGATGTTTTTCGCGAGTTTGCCCACCGTGGCAGCGGTATAGAACTAAACGCGGAACTTGCCGAGCTGATACAGCAAAATCAAGCCGGTGCGTTACGCCCGTTTTTCATTGCCAAAGAGGTCGGCTGTAAATTCTATTTTGGCAGCGACGGCCATATCCCGGACGAAACCAGTCGCGCGCGTAGCGCGTTTGAGGCCATTAGCCATGTTTTTCCGTTGGATGAGCTGGAACGGTTTGAACCCTTCGGCGCCACGGTAAAATCAAACTAATAAAAAACAGCCGTAGAACTGTCGTTTGAAACGAGGAGGAAAAATCATGCTGAAGATCGGTTTTATTGACTATTACCTGGATGAGTGGCACGCCAATAACTACCCGGAGATGCTGAAAAAGTTTTCTGACGGAGAGATGGCGGTAACCTATGTATATGCCTATACCGACCCGCCCCAAGGGCGAATCTCCAACGAGGAATGGGTACGCAGATATGAGGTTGAGCGTTTGGACACGGTACAGGAGGTTGTGGAAAAAAGCGACTGTATCATTGTTCTTTCACCTGATAACCCGGAAATGCATGAGGAGCTTTGCCGCATTCCGCTTGCCAGCGGGAAGCGGGTATATGTAGATAAAACCTTTGCGCCGGATAAGCCCTCTGCGCTGCGCATTTTCGAAAACGCGGATCGTCACGGCACGCCCTGCTTTTCCTCTTCGGCGCTGCGATTTTCCGATGAGCTGGATACGGTAGACCCTGCCGCCATTGATAAAATATACACGGAGGGTCCCGGCACCCTGGATATCGAATCCATTCACCAGATAGAGATGATCGTCCGGCTGATGAAGGCCCCTGCTACTCAGGTGATGTTCTTAGAGGAGGGGACCCATCCCTCCTATCTGATCCGGTTTGCCGACGGCAGAACGGCGCAGTGCTATCACCGGGACGATCCGAATTTCAGCTTCCGTTTGACCGCGGTGGATCAGCAAAATCACGGCCGGGTTTTGGAGATAAAATCCGACTTTTTCGGCAATCTGATCCGGCAGATGGTTCGGTTCTTCCGCACAGGTGAGGTCCCGGTGCCGCACAGTCAGACGGTGGATGTCATCGGAATCCGAACTGCCATTATTGTCGCCGCTAAAACACCCTTTACCTGGGTCAATATCTGAGTACCGCCGGAAAGGAGTCTTCAAAATGAAAATTGCAATTATCGGTTGCGGCACCATAGCAAATACCGCCCATATCCCGGCTTACATGAAAAACGAAAAAGCGGAAATCAAGTATTTTTGCGACATCATCCCACGGCGGGCGGACGAAGCCGTGGAAAAGTACAGCTGCGGCAAAGCCGTGTACGACTACCGTGAAATTTTGAACGATCCGGAGATCGAGGCGGTATCGGTCTGTACCCCAAACCATATGCACGCCCAAATTACCAGAGATTTTTTGAAAGCCGGTAAAAACGTGCTATGTGAAAAGCCTGCCGCCCGTACCTATGCCGAGGCATTGACCATGCAGGCAACCCAGCATGAGACCGGCAAGACCCTGAATATCGGCGTGGTCAACCGTTTCAATGACGGAGTCAACCAGATCAAAAAGCTGATTGACGGCGGTGAGTTGGGCAAGGTATATCAGGTCTATGTCAGCTTCCGTTCTCACCGCAGCATTCCCGGTTTGGGTGGCGCTTTTACCACCAAAGAGATTGCCGGTGGCGGGGTTCTGATTGACTGGGGTGTTCATTTTTTGGATATTGTCATGTACTGCTGCGGCGACCCCAAGGCAAAGACCGTCTCGGCAGAGACCTTCTCCTACCTTGGCAAGGATATGAAAAACTACAGCTTTGTGGGTATGTGGGCAGGCCCGCCCAAGTATGACGGCGTTTACGATGTGGAGGAGGGGGTAACCGGCATCATCCGTACCGAAGGCCCTACCATCACCGTCAACGGCGCCTGGGCACAGAATATCGGCGAGAATGAGATGTTTATTGATTTTATGGGCGAGAAGGGAGGCATTCGGCTGCAGTACGGTGCGGATTTTACCTTATATAGCACCAAAAACGGTATGCTGACCACCACAACCACCCAATACCCAACCAACAACCATTTTGAAAACGAAATCAATGCCTTTGTGGACTGTGTGGAAACCGGTGCCCGGCTGCCCTCTCATATTGACACCAATATTCTGACCTCCCGTCTGATGCAGGCCATCTACGATTCAGCCGCTGCCCATCAGGAAATCGTTCTGGAGGAGTGATCTGCCGGGCAGGAACCGCAATTGATTAGGAAAAGGAGCAACCGCCATGTTTTATAAGTTGTATCAGGACGGCAGTATGGATATCTCTGCCGCAAACGGCAAAATTGCGCTAAAAGGGGGTTACCCGGCACTGGATGGCGTCCCCGTGCGGCCCATACAGGTCACTGTGACCCCAACCACCGCAGAGTACCTGCTGGCAGACGGCAAGCTGGTGCTGTCCTTTGCGCAAAAGGGAGAAGGGCTTGCCCTTTGTGCCGTGGCGCAGGGGCTGAACCCGCACGATATTGCCTATTTTGCCGGTGCGTCGGTCACCGGCTGCACCAAGAGCTTTGGCGAAGGGCTCGGCATTGCCGGACCCTCCGGTTTTTATGATCTGACCAAGGGACAGCCCTTTACATCGGACGCCCTGGTCGCTGTAGGCTTTGACGGAGACGGGTTCGAACAGTCTGTACTGACGGCACATTTTTCTGACCACACTCATTTTCGCAGCCGGTTTGGCTTTGACGGGGACAGGCTGGCGGTGCTGGTGGATACCGAGCAGGCGCTTACGGACGAAAACGGCGGGGTCAAGCCGCTGCCCACCTTGTATTTTGCTGAGGCCACAGATTTTTACACCGGCCTTTCTGCCTGCGCCCGGGACATTGCCGATACCATGCACGCCTGTCCGGCCAAAAAACCGGCGTTTCACTGGTGCAGCTGGTATTATCAGTACAACAATCTGGATCAAGCCACCCTGGAGGAGTACACCTCCGGCTTTTCCGCGTTCAGGGAGCAGCTGCCCTTTACCCATATCCAGATCGACGCCGGATATTTCCGCACCTGCGGCGACTGGCTGATCCCCAGCCCGTGCTTTGCGGACGGCATGGAAAAGGCCGCAAGGACGATATTGGACGCAGGCTATCAGCCGGGTATCTGGGTAGCGCCCTTTATGGTGGGGGATGAAAGCTTTATCTATCAGCAGCACCCCGACTGGCTGCTGCACAATGCCGACGGCAGTCTGCATATTCAGCTGATGCAGTATAACGAGCCTAAGATATGGGGCTACCGGGATTTTGACTATTATGTGCTGGACACCAGCAACCCGGAGGCGTTTAGCTATATCGTGGATGTGTTCCGCACCCTGCACAACTGGGGTTACACCCTGTTCAAGACCGATTTTCTGCTGTGGGGCCTGCAGGATTCTACCCTTGTGCGCCGGTATGCCCCGGGCAAGACCAGCTTTGAATATTTCCGTGAGCTGATGGCAGGTATCCGTGAGGCAATTGGTGACAGTCGCTGGCTGGGCTGCATTGCGCCCTATATGCCGGCAATCGGCTTTGTGGATATGATGCGTATCGCTGCCGATGTAGGCGCCCAATGGGATGAACACTGCAATTTCGGCCCTGCAAACATGATTCAGGAGCTGACCGCCGACGCCTATTTCAACAACATCTACTGGCAAAACGACCCAGATGCCGTTATGCTGCGTGATTTCCACATTTTTCTGAACGATGATCAGATCACAGGGCTTGCTTTGCTGGCAGCAGCCTCCGGCGGGTGTATCTATACCTCGGACCCTATTCACAAGCTTCGCCCGGACCGCCGTGAGCTGATGGCGTTTGTGCGTGCCGATTCGCTGCACACACCGGAGTATCCCGGTTGGCAACAAAAGAAAGAGACGGTCTGTATTGTCAATCGGCTGGAAAAAGGCTGCCTTGTCTACTGGTTCAACGCCACAGACCGGGAGCAGGTCGTGACCCCGGACTGGCGGACTTTGTGCAATGATGCAGCAGGGTATGCCATGGCGTACGGCGAAAAATGCAGTCTGCCGGTAGGCGAGCTGCCGTACATCAAAATAGCCCCCCGCAGCGGCAAGCTATACTTTGTGACAACCGAGCCGCTGACACAGCAGCCGAAAAATATGTGGGTGTGGTGAAAAACTTCATCTTAGCAGATCTATAGGAAAAGGTCCACGGTCAAACCGATCGTGGACCTTTTTAATCCGGTGACCGGATAATCCAGTCACTTTTGATATAAATAAACAGATATTCTTCTTGTAATATTTTTCGCTAAATGTAGGTTTAGTGAAGCATAGGGAACCTATAAAATGCAAATATCTTTAATTCTAACAAACTGGATATTTCATGTTTTCATTCATCCAAACAAAACCGCTGATGTTCTACATCCGCAAAAAAACAGGATATGACGCATCCTGTTTTTGCGCCATATCCTGTTTATTTTTGAACTATGTTTACTTAATCTACGACTACTTTTGCACTTGTATCCCATTGACCCTGTACAATACTCCAATGTGATACTGTGATATACAGACTTCTATATTACTATCCTAATATTCTCCGGAAAAACCGTACTACAATACCACGTTGCAACAAATCATGATACTTTTGATTGTAATAGTTTCTCAGGCAGCTGTAACATGAGGTTTCCATCTCCGGACCACCACAATTACACCGTTCCATTTTTTCTAGCGTTGCATAGAATACCTGCATCAGCACTTCTTTGCTCTGGATTCGTTTTACATGGCCAGCACCACCGGGTGTGGAATCATATACTAAAAATCCATAATTCCCGGTATGGCTTACAGTATTCTGATACCATGTCAGACAACCCGCAATATCACTGCGCTCAATATTCAGAGCATCGCTGATGCCCTCCAAAATTCCATTAAGCAGGCTCAGTGCTGTGCCTGTATCATAAATCTCTTCCTGTGGGAAACGAATCTGTACTGCATCGGTCTTAAATCGATATGCCAAAGAATATCTTGTAAGCCGTTCATTAACACAAGGATATCCGTCTTTCTTTTTATGCTTTTTGCGCATTGATAAGTGGAAGTTTTTAGAATCCAGCTCTGCATATCCGCAACTCTCGCACACAAAGAAATTGCTATCATTGATTACCGCTAACTCCGCATCACTCGCCATGGAGATTTGTACGGATGACGAGCCAATCGCATACTCCATATACTCAGGCTCTTCATTTTTTGGCAAGTAGGATACTTCGCCTCTGTATGTACGGATAGGTTTCTTCAATCCCGGCTTTGTAATAGAATCGCTATCTGCAACAAATCCAAACTCGGGAATCAAATACACCTTGCCTATTCCCTTTAATTCCTCATGACAGGTATCACACTGTGTGTATTCAACCGTATCTCCCGGAATATATGTCCGTAGATTCAAAGATTGACATTTGTCACACCTGCAATATCTGGACATTTTCCACTGTCTAGATGGAATAGTACGAATATACCGACTTGTAATCAAATTACCGTTTGCAACAATTTGCGAACCGGGTGCGTACTCCGAGATAGCAACTGCCAGATCTCTTTGTAAACTCAACCTGCCTGCGCTGCCGTTTTTGTCCGACACTTCCAGTTCCACGGTATCAACCGGGAATCCGTACTTCGGGAAAACACCTTTTCTCGCAAGGTATGTCAAGAGGTTTTCTTTCTGGAACGTATTGATACGACGCTGTAACGCATCTATCCCTCTCCTTCCCTCTCGATAATACTCATCTCTAACCTTTTGTAGTTCATCAACCTCTTCTTTGTATTCTGCATTTAATGTTTCAAGGAATCCTTCCTGACTGTCCGTCAATTCTTTGACCCAACCAAACCCGTTCACATGGAATGTGGACGCCAGTGACTTTGGCAAAAATGCAGATAAATACTTTGCGACCTCAATCGGTTTTTCTTCCAGAAATTTGCGGAATAAGTCAAAGCCGGTTTCCCCGGGATTCCCATCAAAGAAGGTTGTTACATCTGCAAACAATTCTGGATGCTGTCTCCAAAATATACCGAACACTGACGCATAAAGGTGACGAATTGCAATCTTAGCATTTTCGATTTCAAAGACCGGAGGGTCAATCTTGCCGCGAATCATTCGTTCTGGTGCCTTAAAATAGGAGAAATCATGGCTGCTCTTCGTGCAGAAGGTCAAAGCGAAGGCCGCTGAATGAATAGAACGTCCGGCACGACCGGCTCGCTGGGCATAGTTCGCCGGAGATGGCGGCATATTTCGCATAAAAACGGTTTCCAACGAGCCCACATCTACACCCATTTCAAACGTTGTTGAACACGACAAGATATCCAGCTGTTTCGTCTTGAACTTCTTTTGATAGTCGTATGCAATATCCTTTTCAAGCTGTGCCGTATGTTCAACTACGCGAAGAGGTCGTATTTCAAGTTCCTGATATATATTATAGTAATGGTCGTCTTTAAATGTGTCTGCCGGAATCAACTCTTTTAACTCTCCGTCACAATGGTAGGCCGGACATACATTACTGATATTGTGAGCGGTGACCCGATGACATTTTGCACAACGATAAACCTTATTGGGAACTGCCGGTACCAGTTCAAGAGGGTTGATACGAAATCCATCCTTCGTTGACTGCATAAGCGTTTTCTCAAAGAATGCTTTCCAAAAGCCCTCACAGTTTCTTGTAATATCTTCGCTTGACAATTCTATTCCCTTTTTTGCCAAAACTTTGCGAAGATAATCAGTTCGACGGTTCTGATACCTTGAATTAGAAGGGATAAAGGATTTGATATGTCTTTGAGCATTGGAATCGGATAAAGAATACCCGGTTTGGATGCCCTGGAAAAGATAGAATGCCCGGTGTTCCGGTGTCATTGATACGGGACACTCGACTGCTCCCTCTGCCAACATAGTTTCCATGAAGACATTACAAATGATTCTCACTTCATCTGCAGATAGATTCAGCTTCGTATTCGGTCTCATTCTGTTTTGATTAACCGAAAAAGAGAGCAGGCCCAACCCTGGCAAAGAGTGTGCGGTGACGATTTCCGAAGTCTCATGCAAAACTGCTTTCCAACCTTCACGTACTGCCTCGGAAGAACTTGCCACGCCCTGTCTTTCCATAATCGCCGCAACATCTTCAGCCAATGTTTCCATTGTACAGTTTCCGGTTGCGTACACCGGTTGCTTCAGAGCTTCAATGATTATTCTTTTATAAAGAATATTACGATATGATTGGTCCAGATAGGTTGCATAGTAAGCGGCACCCTGCCGATTATCCGAAAATGCTATGAATTGTTTTGCAGCGTTTGTTTGCTCTATCTGCATTTCTTCAGATGATGCACCGAAGCCAAACTCGTCTTCTTCAGTAATTGGTTGCGTTACCTGAACTGTGGTAGAAGGAATCTGTTCAAATAAAGATGTGCCAACCACACTGGTTACTGCCTCTTGTCCGGCAAAAAAAGAACGTAAAATACCGGATGTATTGGTATTCTCACATTTGGGACACTTTGTTAATGTTGATTTTTCTTCTGTCAGCTGAACTTTTGTAACAACATGATAATATTTGGCATCATGTCCGCAGTTATGCGGTGAACCGACATGGTTGATTGCCCCGCAGCAAGCGCACAATTCATATTCTTCTAATTGCTCGCCTGCTTCGTCCAATGTATGTTCATCGTCCGTTTCCTCAACAGCCTTTCCTAACAGAAAAGCACTCCTCGGTTCTCCATCCCCTCCGGCTGTTTGATGCAGTTTGTTCTGGACGATCCTTCCGAGCAAGTAAAGCGTATGACAGTGTGTACAGGTTGCAGCCTCAAAAACAGCATATTCGCTGCCGTCTTCATCAACATGTGTTTTTTTGCCAGTTAAAAACAGCTTTTTTGAGGGCGATAGAGTAATAAATACGCTCTCAGGAGCGCGAAGGAATGTGTGATATCGTGCGTCAAACAGTTTTCCTCCGTCTTTTACAGCACGTGTTGCAACAGTAACAAAAGCTGCAATATCTGATTCTGTCAGGTTCAAACGGTTCATCAAAGCAGCAACCGTTTGAGGTATATCAAGCTGCTGCCGAATTAACCAGTATTGCCTATCCTTAACCAAGTAATTATAAAGAATTTCCTCGACCTTTTTACCGGATGTGTTCAGCCCTTCCTGTTCGAGGATAGCTATAAGCTTCTCATCCCCTACATTTTGCGAGATAGCTTCTGCCACAGTATGATAAAACCCAAGTCCTAAATCAATCGGGTTATCCGGAGCTTTCAGTTGTAACCGATCTGCCCGGATAACATCATCTTGCGAAAAATCAGAATTACACAAATTCCGGCCAAATGCAGCTACAGCCTCATTCTCATTTTCATTGCCCAATGTCGCACTTGTCAGGATATACTGGATATCATCTTTTCCCAATCGTGCTTTTAAGCGGCGAAGTAACATAGCAACCTCAATACCGGTTGACCCATGATACACGTGTGCCTCATCCAGTACGATAAACTTCCACTTCTGGGTAAAACGTGGTTCGAACAGTTCACTCTCTTTAGGTCTGACCAATAGATATTCAAGCATTGCATAGTTAGTTATCAGCAAGTGCGGTGGGGTCTTCTGCATTTGCTCGCGACTGATAAGCTCATTCTTTTTGGGCTCTCTTCCCTCGTTCAGCGCACGATATTCCTGCAATGCCTCTGCATAGGTTTGCAATGTCTGTCCTGTATAGCTTCCATATGTTATTTCCGGAAAGTCAGTTAATATCTCCCTCAAACGTTCTATTTGATCATTTGCCAGTGCATTCATTGGATAAATAAGTAATGCCCGAACACCCGGATTCAGTTGACCGGCTTCGAACTCACCGGTCAACTCTGCAAGGATTGGATAAAGGAAGCTTTCTGTTTTACCGGAACCGGTACCTGTAGATACAATCAGATTTTTCCCTTCGCCGATTTTCGTAATTGCTGCTTCCTGATGCCGATATAAAGCTCTGTCCTGGTGTACATTCAAACGGGAAAATGCGTTGGGAAGTTTCCCCTCTCTAATTAGGTCTGTAACAGTCTGACCCTTTTGAAACGCATCCGTTACATCCAGGTACGGACCCTTTGAAAAATCCTGCGTTTGATTCAGTTCGTTTTCAAACTGTGCCTGATACTGGGCATCTGCAATTTGAAATATTGTTGAAAGATATCGTCGATAGCTTTCTCCGATTGCTTTCGATGCCCCAATAGGTGAAAAACTCATACCGTTCTCCTTTTTAATCTTCTAATGCGGTTCCGACAAAAAAGAATCTGTCATCTATCGACTTATATCTCAGATATTCTTCAGCCCTTGTCAGACATAGTGTTTCATCAACATCTTTTTCTAACGTCTGTTTATTGCGGTCGAAAAGGAAGTCTAAATAATCACCATATTCCTCATCGCGACATAATAATTCAAATCCTTTTTCCGGATGTATACAGTCGTCAAAACATACCTTAACATTAATTTTATCCGCATGCTCATCCCTCGTATAAACGAGCAGGCCTGTATACTCATTCGGTGCAACTTTGGTTAGTTTCTCAACATAATATGCCCCTTTGAAAAACACTCTTTCGACAATTTGCGACTTTCTTTCGATATAGTTCAGTTCCAATTTCATTCCGGAAAGATCTTCCGGATTGAATACCGTCCTGATGGTGGATGCAACGGTTTGGTATTCCACATCACCAAATCCGTACTCATCTTCTACGCACTCATATATCGTTATCAAATAATTCCCGTTTTGTATGGTGGCCGGAAGAGCTATTTTTTCGCCGTCATATTCTGTCTTTTCCAGGATATATTCACCACTGCGCTGTGATACAACATCCATACAATATTTTGCCCCTCCCAGTACAGGCCAACCAATATCGACCTGATCCTTTGATGGGTCAATTTCCAGCGTACAATCCCCTTCCAAAGCAATGCTTTTTGTCACTATACATCCAAACTGATATTCTGAATGATTAAACCCGAGGAATAACGGAAACCCTGCCTTCTCTCTCGATATCCAACTTTTCATTCGCGTTAAGTCTATCGTGAAGTATCCGGTATCCATACCCTTTTTTACGACAATTGAGGTATCGTCACCATCTGCCACTTCATCATCCGATACTATTTCCGCTTCTAACCGTAGTTGAATCTTTTCAGCAGGAGCCTTAATATACAGCATCGTTGGAAGTTCCGTATACCATATTTCTTTCATGATGCCATATGTCCATTCCTTCTCGTCCAAACTCCATTGGATTGCAGGCACAGCGAAAGAGACTGTCAATTTGGATTGACTGTCAATGAAAGGAATCCAATCGGGATAGCACTTAACAGAAAAACCAAATTCCCCATTCCCAAGCATTTTGATTTCTTCTATTGCACCGTCTTCACATTCCGGTTCAGGTATCAGCTCACAAGCATTTTGCAAAACCAGTATGCCTTCCGTTTGTTTCAAATAAGGTTTCTCTGCAAAATTTGTCTCAAGACCGGGATAGAATGCGAAACGATACTTTTTGGCAAATGCCGCCCCGGGTAAGTCAACAATTACTTCATTCACATCTCCTTGCTTGATAGCAGCCTGAAAAGCTTCACATTCAGGTTGTAGCAACAACGCCGTTTTCCCACGTGCGTCAAACCGTTCAAATTCTACCGGTTTTAAGTCATCAAAGGTATATAACCTTTGATTAATATAAAACCGACTTCTTTCAGCGGTAGTTTTATCTATTGCCAAAACAATGCCAGGTAATGCGTTGTAAAGTGGGATTTCATTATTCTGGGCGTCTTTACAAACAGCGTTTTTCACTTTTCCGTGAGGCGACAGTCCATCCACATAGTGACTTCCGACAATTCGACCGATTTTATTTGGGAATATGACTACGTCTCCTTCCTCAAAATCAAAATCAAACCTTGCCATCGATCCAATCAGCACACTATCCAGTAACGCCGGTGATGAGAGTGCACATTCTTTTTTGCCATAGGCCGTAATTTGACCTTTTTCCAGCGAACTGATGACATCACCGTCCATATCGAAAAATCGAAAGTCCGATTCTTCAATACTGAACGGAATTCTTGCATTTTCTCCATCAACAACCAATTTCCCGGTCCACTTATCGGTAATGGATTCAGCAGGAATATCTACTCTATCCTTTTCAGTCTTTAAGCCGGTAACTACTGTATATAGATTACAAGGGATTTCATACCGCAATCCACTGCCGGATTCTAATACCCATTTTGCAGAACTTACAGAAGCAGGGACAAACTGAGAAGGCATACAAATAGAAAAACGCGTGTCGTCATAGTCCACATGGAAGTATGGTGAAGAGAAGTGCTTTTTGCCATGCTGGCGAATAATCCCGGATTTTCGCTCATTATAGCTTCTGTTCAAAGTATCGGATTCAATTGCCCATTCCTTAAACAGACGCATCATACGACTGGACGGAACCCTTGCCAATGCCTGATCCCGCCAAAAATATGTATCAATGGCTCGTAGCCAACACCGAAATCTTCTCTTGGCATAACCCGGGAATGCTTCTATTGCCTGTAAAGTGTGTTGTCGAAGCTTATATGCCTGAGATTTTTTACCATTCTCAAAGGTAAACGCTTTTTCCAACTGTTCATCTGATAATTTGGATTTATCGCTTAATGTCAAAATCAAACTATCCATTTGCTCCTTTGTGTTTTGAGAAAGGTCACGTTCCAAATCTTTCTCATAATAAGCAAATAGCAGTTCAAATAATCCCTTCGCATAATAATCAGACACAAAAGCATGAAATACAATGGATTGAACATACTGGCTTTTGTTTACCACTGTCTTCTTATATGCAACTAACGTCTGAACAAAGCTTTTCGACAGATAATCTGTGATTGATTGGTTACCGGAAATTTCCAGTGACTTCCAGACATGTGGCCAAAAACGTCCATCATAATATCTTGCTGCAATTTGAACCAAAGTAACTGCAAGAATTGGACTTACCGTCCCCCCGTCATTTAAGTCTGCTCGCATCCGAATCAAATTCACAGTTTCATCAACCAACATTCTAAACTGATCATCTGTAACCAAAATGTCGGCAAGAAAATCCTTCTTCTCAAACTGTATTTGAATTCTTTCTTTTAATCGCTCCCAATCCTTTCTCTTCTTTTCTTCAGCGCGCATTGCCTCACGTTTTTCCCATGGCTCAAGACGATTCTTGGCCTTTAGAAACATATAGAACTTATTTATAGCATTCCGAAGCTCATCATCGGAATAATGCTTCCAAGCAGCAATCTTCTCCTGTCCGCTTGCTTGCCTTAAACAAGCTAACGCTTCTTCTGTATTTTCATTGTCAATCTTCAAAACCCCTGAAAGTCCCTGTTGTGTTTGCGCTTTATGAAGGAGGAAAATAATTTTCGACCATGTCTGGACACAACACTGTTGCACTTGTTGACTCTCCAGCCACAATTGAAAAGCAATCCGATAATTTACTTCCGCCATTTCTGTTCTCCTTATACGTGATAACCTAAGCTTTGATAGTCTTCGCATCTAATCTTTTCGCTGCTAATTAGTCTCTATATTTGCCAGAAAACAGTGTTGCGAAATTTGCAACCTCTAATAATCGTAGTATATCATTTTATATTGCATAATGCGATATGATTGTGTTTTTTCTACATTTTGCATAAACTGCTTTGTGCATCATACTACACTCTGCCCAATTGAAAGAACACGGTGGCTACTAAACGAGTTAATTATTGTTTAGCCCTCTTAGTTTCCCAAAAGGATTTCCTTCAGCTCCTTATATGCTTTTGTCCTTTCCGTGCTCTTTTTCACATTGCTTCTGACTCCGCCTTTCAAAGAATACTGCTCTGCGTTCGCACAAACTCCGTTTGATACCCACTGCACCTTCAAGGTGACATCCGGGTATTGTTTGGAAAGCTGCTCCAGCACAGGCCGGCATGTATAATCGAAGTTCTCCCCGATTACGGTTTCAAACCGCAGCGTATTGACAGCGCTGTCAAAACTCTGATGATAAGCATTAAACTCCACACCCCAGTTATCCGTCCGCCATTCAAACCAGGTGGGATAATTGTATTTCCGCAGGTTCCGGATATACTTTTCCCCCTCCGCAACATAATCAACACCGTCATGATAACGGTATTTTTCAAGCAGCTCCGGCGGCACCATGGAGCTTTGTCTTTCATCGGCCTCAACCACTGACTGATACAGAAAATTATACATTACATTGAATTCCTCTTCGCTCATTTTGTCAAATCCGGTTTCGCCGACGAACGGATTGACAGCCGAAAGATACATGCGAAGCGACTGTTCATAAAGCGAACTGTACGAAACATCCAGTTCTTCCGGCATAGGGACGATTTTGTTGAAATCAATGACGGTATTTTCATCCGCACCGTGAATGTTGCCCAGCATTTCCGCAATTTGCTCTCCGGGTCCTTCAAACGCCACCTGATACCGGATAGTGTGCTCCGTTTCACAAGGTTTATCACTCTGATATTCATAGAAATATCCTTCCTCATAATCCCCGTCCGGATTGTAGCCCCAGATATCTCTGCTCAGCTGATATGCCTTGTATGTATATTCCTCCGGAATATCCTCTTTCACTTTTTGCCCGTTCTTATATTCCACTGTACCCACCAAAAACCCGTAATTTTCCTCTGCCCAACGCACGACAACGTCGACCTCTGGATACCGTTGGCTAAGCATCTGATAAATCGGCTCAACCGGGGTCCATGCCGAGGTAAAATACAGGGTTTGACTTTCCGCATCATAAGACTGCTCATAGGCATTCTTTGTGCTGCCCCAGTGCCTATACCGCCAGTCATACCACTGGGTAGCTTCAAATCGTAACAGGTTATCGATATATGCCTTGCCGATGGTAATCAGATCCTGCTCGGTCTTTTTTATCTCAAAGGTTGCACCGGTGTTTTCGCTTATCAAAGAAGCATACGCTACCTGTGCACCCCGGGTCTTCTCAAGCTCTTCCGGAGAAAGAAGCTCCGTCTCTTGGTTTTGATTTCTCTCACAAAAATAGTGATATGCCTTATCAAACTGATCACAGGACAGTTTTTCAACGCCGAAATCCGGAGCATCAGGGTTCGCTGCGGAAAGATATGCCCGGATAGCGCCATACTCGCATCCGCCGGCATCCAGATTCAGTTCTTGTGGCATGGGGATAAGACGGTTAAAGTCGATGAGATTGCACTCTTCGTCTTCAGACTGCTGCAGGGGGCGAATTCCCTCAAGCAATTCCGCAATCTTTTCGGGTTTGCCCTCAAAATGAAGCTCATTTTTAACACTGTTGGCCATAACGGTTTCCCTCCTGATTTTAAGTTTGGGGTGACTCCCCTTTATGTATAAATTATCCCACAATTAACTGGCCATAAAACGGACTTTAAGGGAACCTCGATAAATTGATT
>DCHC01000049.1 GCA_002314755.1 Faecalibacterium sp. UBA1762
CCAACGCTTTCCAGCTCGGCAAGGGTCAATGCACCGGAACGGCAGATGACCAAATCCGCTGCCGCAAGACAATCCGGCATATCCTGAATATACTCCCGGACATCCATTTTGTCACTTCCTGTAAAGCCCTTTTGCGCGCTCAACTGTGCAAAAAGCTCCACACCGTACTGACCGGTCGCATGAATATGCCGGAAATTACGGTTTTGGGTGTGCCATGCGGCCAAATCAGCTATGACCTGATTGACCCGCATCGCACCCAACGAGCCGCCAAAAGACAAAATCACTGTTTGGTCCTGCGAAATACCCATTTTTTGACGTGCAGCAGCTCTGTCCGCCTGGGCAATCGCCGGACGGACCGGATTGCCGCAAACCACTGTTTTTTGCGGAGTGCCCAGCTTTTGTACCGCAGCGGGCACCGCAGCAAAAACCACATTCACCAACGGAGCCAACAGCTTATTGGTCACGCCCGGAAAAGCATTCTGTTCGTGGATGGCCGTGCGGATTCCCTTTTTGGCAGCTACCCGAACCACCGGTCCGCTGACATAACCGCCTGTTCCGATTACCAGCTGAGGTCGCACCCTGCGCAAAATCGCATTTGCCCGTATCGGAGATACCAACAACCAAAAAAGGGCAGAGATATTACGAAAGATATTACGCGGCGTAAAGCTGCGCTGAAAACCATGGACCTCAATAGGCCAGAATGCATACCCTGCCTGACTGACCAGCCGATACTCCATTCCCTTTTTTCTACCCGCAAAAGCAATTTCCGCCTCGGGATACTTTTTTTTCAACTGTCCTGCTATGGCAAGTGCCGGATTGATATGTCCAGCAGTACCGCCGGCAGCAATCAGTATCTTCATAAATTGATTCCTTTCTGTCTGCAATTTCTATGTGAGGGTTGCCTGTCTGGATACCGACAGTACAATGCCCATCTCCGCCAGCAACAGCGATAGCGCTGTTCCGCCATAGCTGAAAAAAGGCAGCGTTATGCCGGTGTAAGGCACCGTGTTGGTAACCACCAAAATATTCAGCACCACCTGTATGATGACCTGTGCGACAATCCCGATTACAAGCAACGCGCCAAACCGATCCTTTGCATGCACGGCAATATATACCCCGCGAAGTAAAAACAGTGTAAACAGTGCAATAATCACCAATGCGCCGATAAAACCCAGCTCCTCGCAGATAATTGCAAAAATCGAATCGTTGTACGGCTCCGGAACATACATATACTTCTGTCTGGAATTACCCAGGCCAAGGCCTGTCCACCCACCGGAACCAATTGCCATCAAACCCTGCAGAGTCTGCATACCTTTGCCGGTTGGGTCCGCGCTGGGATCACGCCACATGGCAATTCGGTCAGAAGAAACCGGAATCAGATTCGGAAAGGCGACGACAGCCACTGCAAGCAGACCCACCAGCGCAATCACCACCAAAAAGTACCGCCAGTCCGTTCCGGCGGCAAACATCATGATTCCTGTAATAGCAATCAAAATAATAGTGCCGGAAAGATGCGGCTCCGCAAAAACCAAAACACCGACCGGAAGAAGTACCGTCAAATACGAAAGCACGCCATACCGGAACTTGTTCATCTTAAATCTATTGACCGTACCTATCCGCGCGAAAGCGATAATTAGCTCCAGCTTGGCGATCTCACTGGGCTGAAAGGTAATTAAAGCGTCCGCATTTGCCGGAATGCTGATCCAACGGTGCGCATAGTTTTTTTCCGGCATAAAGAAAACCAAAACTAATAGAACCAGCACAACAAGATAACCGATCGAAATAACATTTTTCAGCCAATTATAGTTGATTTGTGAAAAAGCGAACATTCCTAACAGACCGAGAGCTGAAAACAACAGTTGCCTTTTTACATAATGGCTGCCGCCGGTTCCGGTGTAGTAGGAGACCGGATAGCTGACCGAATAAAGCATTACCATACCAAAGCACAAAAGCATCAGCGTGATAATCAGAAAAGGAAGATCAATACCTCCCACCGCTTTGTGGGAGAGAAACAACTTAGGCTTTTGGCCGAACAGCGTTTTCTGATTTGTATTTGCAGCCGTTTGTTCCTGCATGGTACAACCCACCTTTCATGCTTATTTTGTGCGGAAATGCGTGTTTTCATTCCGACGAATCAGACTGCAAACCACACCTGTAAAACAGACAGTAACGCGCCAACGCAACCAGCGCCGCAAAAAACTGCCGTAATAGCCGGTGCTCCCCAGCCTTTGGCTTTTAACAACTGATCAGGTGTCATCCGGCGTCGGTTGTACCACAGCCCGGTAACCAGGCCTATCAAACCGTTTATGATCCAGGGCAGGACACAAATCAGCAGCAGCTCCGGTCTGCCGAGGTTCCATGCGATCATTACCAATGCAGCCGCCAGGAACTGCGCACCTGCACTACCGATGGCGATCCGTGCCGGGTAATAGTTCCAGAACAAAAAGCCGATACAACCACCCGCCAGGGCAGCAGCGTAAAGAGCAATAACAAATCTGCCGCCGGGCGGGTCAGTCTCCAGCATAAGCATCCCGATAATCAAAAAAGCAAATGCCGCGACAAAACCGCCGCCTGCGGTCACGCCATCTGTTTCGGCGCAGCTTGCCGCAGAGCGTGAAATGCATACAATCGCCGCCATGCTGGCAGGCCAGTACCAAATGCCCAAATCTACCCAACGGTTTGCCAAATGTACCAGGGTTGAGGTGTTACCTGAAAAATATAAGACAACAAGCATTGCCGCTGCACATACTGATTGCAGCGCGAGCCGGGTAAGCGGTCGTATTTCTTTACCGTTCTGCCGAAAAATGCGCAGACAATCCTCTGCCATGCCAACCAGACCCAAGGGAAGAGATCCGCCTATCAGCAGTGCCGACCGGGTCCAACCCTCCGCGTATCCGTTTTCCGCCAGAGAAGGGGCCGCCAAAGACCATGCGAAAACCACCGCCGCACAGCACCCGATCCACAAAACGCCGCCACCCAACGCCGGAATATCCTTTACTGTCCGGGGCGCAATATCCTCTGTCGGATGAAGTTGTTCCTGCTGTGCCACAAAGCTGCGGTGCGCCCGCTGCATCCGAAGAAGCAGCGGCATAACAACCAACCCCAGCAACGCAGAAAAAAGCATTCCCATTGCAGCGGCACTGATGGTCACAGTCTTCAGCATGATTCCACCGTCTTTCCCTCATATATTCCGGGCAAAAGCTGCTCCAGTGCCATACTGTGACTACCCTTCAGCAGCAAATAATCTCCGTTTTGCAGATTGTTATGCAGCCATTCGGCTATCTGTTCCTGCGTGTCAAAATGCTTTGCAAACGCAATTCCTCTCTGCCGGGCTGCCTCGTCCGTTGCCTTTGTCAGTTTTCCGTAGGTCAACAGACAATCTGCGCCACATTCCGCCGCAAGGACACCTATCTCCCGATGAGCCTGCTCACTGATTGTGCCCAGCTCCAACATATCGGCCAGCAGTGCGATTTTTCTACCGGGCACCGCCATATTCTGCAGGGTATGCAACGCAGCTCTCATACTGTCCGGGTTTGCGTTATAACAGTCTTCCATAACCATTATGCCGTCCGCCTTTACCAGATGCTGCCGATGACCAACGGTTTTGTAGTTTGCCAGTGCAGCAGCAACTGCAGCCGGTTGCAGCTGCAGTCGGGTTGCCAATGTATAGGCTGCCAAAGCGTTATAGATATTGTGCAAGCCGATGGTCGGGATGAAAACCTCAGTTTCTCCGTATTCCGTGTCCTTGACGGTAAAACACTGACCGCCCTTTACCTGCCGGATGCCGCAAGCTCGAACAGGACATTCGCCGTTTTCAATGCCATAGGCAACCCGCCGGATATCCGCCCGTACCGGGGCGCTTTTCAGCAGATCGTCATCACCGTTTATCACCAGCAGACCGCCCTCCGGCAGACCTTCACATATTTCCATCTTTGCTTTTAATATATTGCTCCTGCTGCCCAGCTGCTCCAAGTGAGAAACCCCAATGCAGGTTATCACTGCGACCGCAGGTCTGGCCGCATGGGTCAGTTTGGCAATCTCACCCAACCCCTGCATTCCCATTTCAACCACTGCGTACCTGGTTTCCCGGGTAATCCGCATCAGGGTGTTGGGCATCCCTATTTCGTTATTCTGGTTGCCCTGGGTTTTTACTGTTGAGCCAAATGTTTCCAAAACACCGGCAATGAATTCCTTGGTGGTGGTCTTGCCGACCGAACCGGTAACCCCCACAAGACACGGGTCATACTGTGCCCTGTAATTTCCGCCTAAGGCGATCATGGCATCCAAAATATCCGGTACCTGAATATACTGTTGCGGCGAAAGGCCGGGAACCTGATCCACCGGTCGCTGCCCCATCACCAGCACTGCACCTTTTTCTATGGCTTTCGCGGCATAAAGATGCCCGTCACTACGCTCTCCGCAGATTGCGACAAACAAATTGCCCGGACGCACCTCACGGGAATCTGTCTCCACACCGGTAAGACGGATCTGAGCCAATTTTTCCGTCCGGTCTGGCGGGGCAATTCCCTTTAACAAGAGGGCTGCGGATATCTGCTCCATTTTCTAACCGTTCCTTTCTCGTGGGACTTTTATTTTATTATGACACTTTTTCTTTATTCCGTCAACTGAAGATGCAGAAGAAAATCATGGATGATGAACCAGTTGTTACTCTTTTGCCGAGCCATCTTCGCAGGCATGCTTTACCGGATTCCTTTGTTCCAGCCATTCCCGGACAATTCTATGTTCATCCAGATATACCGTCACGCCGTCTATCACCTGATAATCCTCGTGACCTTTGCCGCACAGTACCAGGACATCCCCCGGCTGCAGCTGCTCCAAAGCAAAAGCCACGGCCGATCTGCGCTCCAGCTTAACAAAGTACGGTACACCGGATTGCCGGATCATCGGCTCAATTTCCGCAATAATGCTTTCGGGGTCTTCCTTGCGGGGATTGTCCGATGTCAGCACCAACAAATCGGCATAATCCGAAGCAGCCCTGGCCATCTGAGGCCGTTTGGCTGCATCCCGCTGTCCGGCGCAGCCGAAAAGTACCACCAGTCGTTTTTGCACAAAGGGACGCACGCCGGAGAGAATTTTACGAATACTGTCCCCGGTATGGGCGAAATCACAGATTACGGTAAAATCGCCGTCATAAAGGACCTCACTTCTGCCCCGTACACCGCAGCTGTTCTCCAGCGCGGTAGTCACTCGGTTACCCGAAACACCCATCCGCAAGGCGGTGATTGCTGCAGCCATGGCATTGGAAACAGAAAATGCGCCCGGCATGGGAAAACGGATGTGATTGACAGAGTTGCGGCCAACCATGGTAAAAGCTACGCCTCCGCTGGCAAGAAGGGTATTTCTTGCCGTGTAATCCGCACTCTGATTCTCCAAAGAAAAGGAGACACACTTTTTATCCGGGTAAAGCAGGGGTAATCTGCATGCCCATTGGTCATCTTTATTGTAGATAACGGTTTCACAGGCTTGAAACAGGGTCGCTTTTGCAGCGAAATACTGTTCCATCGTACCGTGATAATCCAGATGATCCTGTGTCAGGTTGGTGAATACACCCACCTCAAACCGTAACCCGTAAAGGCGCAACTGATCCAGTGCCTGGCTGGATGCTTCCATAATGCAGCAATCGCACCCGGCACCTGCCATTTTAGCAAGCAGCATTTCCAGATCCCATGCCTCGGGTGTGGTGTATTTTGCCGGTAGCTCCACATCATCGACCATCGTGTGTATCGTCCCGATCAAACCGCAGCGATGTCCGTCCGCCTCCAGCAGCTGCTTGATGACAGTGGTCACCGTTGTCTTACCGTTGGTGCCGGTCACGGCAATCAATCGCAGCTTGCGGCTAGGATGATCAAAAAAGGCGCTGCACAACTGGGCATAGACCGCCCTCCCGTTTTCCACGCAGACCTCCTGTGCAAGACCCAGCCTGTGCTCGGTCACCACCATAGCAGCACCCTTATCTAAAGCTGTCTGGGCGTATTGATGTCCATCAAAGGAACGGCCAACCGTACAGACAAACACGCTGCCCGGCTGAACACGGCGGGAGTCATTTGTCACTGCCGTAATCTCCAGCTGTGGCAAATTACCTGTGTAAGAAATATCTGCAAACAATCTGGTAGAGAACAACCGTCTCACCTTCCTTTTTTACCGTTTAGTCAACCAGTGAATTATCTGTAAAGTTTACCGTAACGGGGGTCCCAACCGGTACCTGCATGCCCGCTTCTATGCTTTGCTGATCCGCGACAATGCTCGTTCCGCTCAGGTGTGAGCCGGTACGGCGAAAGTTTAAACCGGCAGAAGAAAGCATCTTTTCCACCATATCGGCATTATAGCCAATCAGAATAGGTACCGATACCAGATTTGTGGTGCTCTGATCCTCAACCGTATACAAAACCACCTTGGATCCTGGTCGTAATGCAGTACCCGCGCTGGGGAACTGGGCGACCACATAGTCACCGTCGCCTACCACCGTGGCTGAAAGCTCTTTCTTTTGCAGTGTCACGCGAGCATCGGTGATCGGCTGATTCAGGCAACTGGGGGTGTTCACATCTATCTCCGCCAACTCCGATTCGCTGTAGGATGCCTGTATACCCAGATAAGGCAGGGTGTCTGTGATCACACTGCCCACAATAGGCCCTGCCAAAGGCCCGCCATAGTACGTATAGCTATCCGGCTCATCTAACGCGATCAGCACAACAATTTCTGGATCATCCGCCGGGGCAACGCCAACAAAGGATGCGATATAGACCTCTTGCTCCCCTTCCGCCTGCTTTTTATCCAGTTTTTGACTGGTACCGGATTTACCGCCTACACGATAACCGGGCGCGCTGGCAACACTACCGTTTCCGTCCTCCACATTTTCTGCCAAAATGCGGCAGATCTCCGCAGATACCTCTTCACTGATGACCTGACGCTTGGCGTCTGTAGAAATATTTTGGACAATCTCACCGTCCTGGTTGATAATCTGGCTGACCAGATGGGGCTGCACCAAATATCCGCCGTTTACAGCAGTCGCAACTGCAGTTGCCATCTGAATGGGTGTGATTTTGTTACTCTGTCCAAAGGCGCAGCTGGCAAGCTCTACCTGCCCCATTGTGGAGGCATTGTAGGTGATACTGTTTGCCTCACCGGGAAGATCTATGCCGGTTTTCTCCATCAAGCCAAAAGCAGAAACATAGTCACAAAACCGCTGAATACCCATGCTTTGCCCGATTTGGATAAAGCTGGGGTTGCAGGATTCTATCAGTGCCTTACTAAAGCTGAGGATCCCGTGACCGGAGGTATGAGAGCAGTGCAGGGTAACCCCCTCCACCTGAATATAACCCGGGCAGTTATAGCTGTTATTCAGCGTAGCAGCGCCACAGTCCAACGCCGAGGCCGCCGTTATTATTTTAAAAACCGAACCTGGCTCATACAGATCTGAAACAACCTTGTTTCGCCATTGCGCCTCCCGGGCGTCGATCAAGGCATTGGTGCGCTCTTCGCCGGACAAAGCCTCTACTGCCGCGGAATCCTGCGCATCGACCAATGTGTACGGATCGTTCAAATCAAAATCCGGGATCGTTGCCATCGCCAAAATTGCTCCGGTTTTTACATTCATTACAATTCCGAAGCCTTTTTCCCGGACATTATGGTAGGCCACCTGCTTTTCCAACGCCTTTTCCAGATAGTTCTGTATAACCTCATCCAGTGTCAGCACCAGGGAATAACCTGCCTGAGCAGGATATGCAGTCTCATATTCATACTCCATATCCTCACCCCAACCGTCTTTCGCAGTCAAGGTGCGGCCGTCCACTCCACTCAGCTCTTCATCATAGTATAGCTCCAACCCCGTCAAGCCCTGATTGTCGTCTCCAACAAAGCCAATGATTGAGGAGGCAAACGAACCGTAGGGGTAATACCGCTTGGAGGACTGCTCATAGTCGACAACATTCAGCTTCTCCTTTGCCATCAGCTCACGGATAGCATCGGCCTCATCCTTGGTAACCCGTTTTACCACCTTATAATAACCGTTATCCTTATCTGAAAGCTTCTCAGTCACCTCTGCAACATCCAGCTCCGGAAACACCGAACACAGTGCATCCGCCGTATTCTTTATGTTCTTCTGCGTTTTCTCCGGGTCATTCTCGTCATACAGGGCCGAGGGCGCTACCACAACATCCCATACCGTAGCACTGGAAGCCAACACCTTCATACTGCGATCGTATATGGTTCCCCGGTCCGCCGGTATTTCGGTATCCCGCAGCTGTTGGTGAACCACCTTGCGGGTATACTCTTCATATTGGTCAATTTGCAGGTACCATAAACGGGCAACGATTAAAATGAGGATCGCAGCAAAAGCCCCCGCTATCCAAAGAATACGAACACGCACCGTGGACAATTCCTCCCCGGTGCGCAGCATATTCTTTGCGTTGTTCTCTTTATTTTTCTTTTTCATAGCCTGCCTATCACCGTATTCCAAACCTTGTGATATGCACAACATGTTGTGCGTATGTACATCATTATGCTGTCAATCGCCAAAATATTCCTTTATGGAATTCCAGTTCGTCTGCATCTTCTCCTTGCACTTTTCCCAACCGGTTGCTGCGGTCTCCATAGCGTTTTCGCTATTCAGATGCAGATAGACCACCTGGCTTTTATCCGCTTTGACCATGCCCAGTTGATGGGTAGCGTATTCTTCCACACGGTCCTGGGAGGTCTCACCGGTCAACTGATAACGCAGCTGGTCATAGTAGCTTTTTTCTTCCACAATCTGCGCCTGCAGGGTATCAATCTCATCCGAGATTGCCGTCAGCTGGCTGCGGGTATTCAAGAAACTGACTGTCAGGGCCAGCAGCAAGGCAATCAGCACCACCGATTTGATAATTTCCGCCTTTTTACGCCGTTGCAGATGCGCGGCGTTTTTATTATTTGCAACCTTCAATACATCGAACTCTTCAGTTTCAAATTGAGACAGATTATATTCAGCTTCAGCTGAGTAAGAGGTATTCATCTGTGACTTCTCCTTTTCTGTTATTCTTCTCCCGTTTTTCAGACCGCCTGGGTCGTCTTGTGTTACAGTTTTTCAATAATTCGAAGCTTTGCAGAGCGGCTTCGCCGATTATACTCCTGCTCCGACGTATCAGCTACTATGGGCTTATGGGTAATTTCTTTTGCTTTCGCTACACCGCCACAGACGCAAACCGGATACTCCGGCGGACAGGTACAAGCCGTGCACCAGCTGCGAAAGCGTTGTTTCACAATGCGGTCCTCCAAAGAGTGAAAGGTCAAAATACAAAATCTGCCACCTGGCGCCAATTTTTCAAAAATGACATCCAGTCCCTCACTTAAGGCTTCTAATTCCATGTTTACGGCCAGCCTCAGGGCTTGAAAACAGCGTCGGGATGGATTTTTTTGTTTGCGGCGCTCTGCGGGAGGCATTGCCGAAGCAATCACCTCCGCCAGACGGCCGGTTGTTGTGATTTTTTCAATCTCCCGCGCGTGGACAATACGTCCCGCAATCGCCCAAGCATAGGGTTCTTCCCCATACTCACGAAAAATGCGGGATAGCTCCTCCCGGTCCAGTGTCGCAATTAGATCTGCCGCGGTCGGTCCCTCCTGACTCATGCGCATATCCAGCGGCGCATCCACCTGATAGCTGAACCCACGGGCGCCGGTATCCAATTGATGAGAGGAGACGCCCAGATCCAAAAGACAGCCGTTGATAAGGGGAATACCCAGTTCATCCAACGCTTCGTCTGCATACCGAAAATTGTTATGTACCACCGTGGCAGACAACCCTGCCAAACGGGCTGTCGCCGCCTTAACGGCATCCGGGTCCTGATCCAGTGCTATCAGCCTGCCGGTTGTCAACTTTTCAGCAATAGCGCGGGAATGTCCGGCGCCGCCTGCCGTACCGTCCAGATAGATACCGTTCTCCCGAATGGCAAGACCCTCCAGACAGTCTTTCAGCATGATGGGAATATGTTCAAAGGAAATGTCATCCTGAACTGGCTTACCTTGAGGCAGCTGTTCCGTAATCTTCTCCGAAGGTAGCTTATCACCGGAGGATATTTTGTTTTTTCTGCTCATCAGATATTCAGTTCCTCCATTGCTTCAAGCACATTGGCTTCTCCCATGTTTTCCTGCTGTTTTTTCTCCCATTCCTCCGGCGCCCAGATTTCGGCATACTTTCCGGCGCCAATGACAACTGCATCCTTAGTAATACCGGCATGTTTGCGAAGCTCCGGCGGAACAATCACACGCCCAATTTTATCCGGAGTAACCTGTGCTAATCCAGAGTACAGAAAACGGTTGATATCCTTTGTTTTGGAAATCCCCTTATCTGCCAAAATCTCTTCAATTCTGGAAATTTGCTCCGTCGGAAGTACAATAATACAATGGTCAAACCATCTGGTCAGGATAAAATCCTGTCCCAGCTCAGCGCGAAAACGGACGGGAATGCTTATCCGGTTTTTTTCGTCCAGGTTGCACGCATGTTCCCCGAAAAACATTTTCCCGCCCCCTTTCCGTCAGTGCAATTCCATTTCTCTTTTCTATCGGCGGGACAGGGCGATTCCCGGTAAAAACGCATGCCAAGCGTAAACTTTTCCCACATTTTCCCAACCAATTCCCACCTGTATCGCTATTATAAGGCTTTTGTTCAAAAAAAGCAACCGTCAAAAAAATAAAAGCTGCGCAAAATCGCAAAAAAAAGCATGGCATGCTAAAAAGCAGCCACGCTGTCTTGATCCCTTGTTATGTATACTTTGTCTTATAATACCCCTGAATACAGTTTACTGGTTCCGTCAAAAAGAGCCATGGGATCTATACTGGCAGAACCAATTTTTACCTCATAGTGCAAATGCGGACCGGTGGAATAACCGGTGGTGCCAACCTCCCCCAGCTTTTCGCCGGTACTGACCGTATCTCCCGTCTGCACATTCAGGCTGTTCATGTGGAAAAACATACTTTTTACCCCGCCCCCGTGAGAAAGAATTACCGTATTTCCACTAAGCTGCAGATATCCGGCGAATAAGACCTCCCCGTTTTGGGGTGCAAACACAGGGGTGCCCAACGCACATGCCATATCCACCCCGCTGTGTCGTTCGCTGTATTTTCCGTTTACATATCGCCACAGACCATACTCGGTACTGATTCGGTAACCTGACACTGGTTCGATAAAAAGGCCGTCCCACAGCCGCTTGTTATCCGTATACTGATAAAACGGATAAACGGTGCTGCGATATTCCTCGGTAGCGGCCTGAGAATTCATAGTGGAATCGGCAATTTGCTGATCAATGGTCATATACTGCACCGTAAACTCCCGTTCTTCCACCGTCAGCGTAAAATCGAAGGCCTGTTCCCCGACCGTGACGTCAATATTCCATTCTCCGGGAGAACAGTTGTATGCCACCGGCAGATATGCCGCGTAGCTTCCCACCTGGCTCAAGGGCACAAAATCGCATAGGCCCAACTCTGATGAAACCGTCATCGGTAATCCGGTCAAATTGCCTGTCACGGTAACCGGAACCACATCTCCCTGCTTGCACTGCTGCCCGTCCACTGTTACCTGCGGCACAATATTCATAGACAGTCTGAACACATAGTCAAAACTGGCTGTTTCTGTTCGGAGGGTCAACAGTCCGTTTTGCAATCCGTTTTGCGTAAAACTGCCGGAAAACAGACCGTTTACCTGTTCGTCCGTAACAAGCTGACCGTTTTCATCCGTCAAAGACAAATAAGCCGTAAACCCTTCTGGTACCGTAAGCTGCCAGGCAGGCTGTTCCAGTGTATACTCCTGCAAGGGGCAGTCCATATCTGCAGCAATCCCCACCAGGGAAAGGGATGGTTTCCATTGCAGCAACAGTTGGTAAAAAAACGTATCCGGCAGTAAATCGGTGATATTCTCCGTAACATCAGCGCCACAAGGGGAAAGGGTCACCGTCTCTTCACCGAAAGAAAGCTTTGGGCAAGGTGCTTCCTTTTGCAGGGACTGTGCCGCAGCATCTGACTGTTGTTGCCTGCATTGGTCAATTGCCAGCACAGCACGGCCGATTGCCACAAAAAAAACGACTGCCCCGAGTAAAACCACACATATAACCGTTTGCAAAACGGCGCTGACTGTTTTTTTCTTCATTTTAAGTCCTTTCCCAAACCGTAACAAGACAAAGATTCCTTTAACAAAGGGCGGCAGCAAGGCAAGTGCCCCAGCTGCCGCCGATATGGAAATACTATGATGCCAAAGAAAGATTACTCCTCCCGATACTGGTAGCAGAACCGACCGTTGGGGGCCGTATCGCCTGCCGTGTAAAATTCCAGCACATATTCATCCTGACCCAACGGAATATTGTCGCACCACTTAAAGGCAAAGCGAGGCTTTGCGTCGGCAAGTCCCACAGATTTGCGGGGCAGGGCGAGTGTAAGCACCTTATCCTGCACAGCCCATTCCACTGCAGAAACCTTTTCCCAGTTCCAGCCGCCCAGGCAGCGGTACAGCGTCAGCTCTCCCTCTTCATCCGGGCGTACCAGGTAGTCAAACCCCTCCCAGTTGGCAGTATCCGCCTGGGTGCGAAGCAGCAGATTCATCCACAGAGCATCTCTTTCGCCGGTGATGGGGGCGGCGCATTCCGCCATAAAGTACAGATTCTCCTCATCCCGGGTCACCTTCATGCAAGCCAGGTCATTTCTGCCGGTATCATCGGTATAAAGACCCGCAAGACCCCAACCCTCGCAGCTGCGATGATTCACATCACCGATATCATCCAGATATGCGGGGCCAACATCGTCCCACTGACTTACATGACCCTTGACATCCATTGTCTTTGCGCCGGTTGCCAGCAGCTGACGACGTACGCCCTTAAAACGGCGAGCATGCGCAACAAACTGGTAGTATGCGTTATCGCCAATCACCGTGCGGGAGGGCTCCAGATCACGGGAGAATTCATCACAGAACTGGTCGACCATCACATTGGGCGCCGTCTCGTGGATAAACCGCGGCCCGCGACCCACGACCCACTCGTTCCAGCCGGTGATAAAGACCAGCTTGGGATCCAGCTGGTAGGCACGTTCCCACTGCTCGTCAAAGTTTGCGCCCAACTCAGGGTGATACTCCGTGGGCTGTACTCCCTTGCAGAAGCTGCGACCGCGCGCAAGCCACCTGCCGTCCTTGTCCCGTTGACTCATACAACCCAGCGTCCAGCCTCCCGGTGTATCCGGATCGGGCACCGCATTTTGCGCAACGGAAACCGGAACCTCTTCCACCCTGCCCGGCTCAGTGTCGCTCCAAAAGCCGTGCTGCGGGGCAATTTCACACCATGCCCACTGGTTGGGACCCTTGGGCCCGTAGAAATAGTCCGGCATGGGTCGACGGAAAGTAAAGAAATTCAGCAGATCGCTGTCCTCAGCCGGAATTTTAGCAGGGTCATACATCACCAGCGGCTTGCCCTCCCAGCGGAACCACAGGTCGGGATACAGATTTTGAGAATACAGATCCTTATAGACCTGGCGAACTGCGTAGGGGCCATACCAGAAATTGAATAGGAACGCAATTTGCGGGGTCCTACGGCCCATCTTTCGCACCTCGTCGAAGGTTTGGAAGATAGTCATGAAGGTCTTATAGAAATAGGCCGCAGGCGGATCCCTGTGTACAAAGTTGGAGACATCAAAAATAATCACATCCACTCCGGCATCGGAAAGCAGCTGAGCGTGCTTGGCTATGACATAGGCATCGCTGCTGCGATAGTAGCCGAAAGCGGATTCTCCCCAAAAGTGGGTGGTATTGTAGGGGCCCCAGGGCGGTGAGGATGTGTCATCCATTGCGCCGGGGTTCTCGTGCAGAATTTTGTTGATATCGTAAACCGGGGTACGCTTATCCGGATCCATATCATCCTGACCGAAGCTGATAAAATAGAACATCGCAATGGTCTTATCCCTCTTGGGACCGCCGACCGTGTCAAAATCCGGCAGGGTCCGGTGCAAACGATCCATTGCTACCCAGGTATCCGGCATGGTATCCCGCAGCAACGGGCGTGCAAGGGCAGCCGCCAAAAACTGCTGATATTCCTTCAGGTTGTGCGCGCCACACAGGCGGTCTACCGCCTTTCCGCCCTTGTACAAAACCGCAGTGGGAAAATCAATAATGCGGAACCAGGCATCCAGCTCTGCTTCCTCATCTCCGTTGGCGATCCCCAGCTGCGCCCCTAGGCGATCTGCCATGGGCAGCAGCTGATGCATTACCGCGCACTGGGAGGCACTGTCCGAATTCCAGGGGCTGTAATACAGAACCAGGGTCGGTTTTTCCGCATACAGTACCTCCTCACGAAAGGTACTACCGGTGACATTCAACATTTTCTCTTCCATTTTAAGACCATTCCTTTCTTGAAACTGTGCCATGCAACCGTGCTGTACGCTTTTTGAAGCTGGCACAAATCCACTTCAATGAAGTGGGGGTTGAATATATATTCAACCTTCCTCCTTTCTTACAGGCAGGCTACTGTCTGTATAACATCATTATAATGAACCTGTTAGCTGCAGGCAAGCTTTTTTTCTGTCTCATTACGCCGAAAAACCGGCTGCAATTTTGTGTACTATTCCCATTTTTTGCGAAATCAGTTGAGCGGTTATACTGTTTGTTCCAATTGACGGCGCAAACGGTCAATTATTCTTTTTTCCAATCGAGAGATGTAGCTTTGCGAAATACCGATCTGATCCGCAACCTCTTTCTGGGTGTACTCCACACCATCGATCAAACCGAACCGCAGCTCCATAATCTGCCTTTCTCTAGGCGTAAGCAACCGGATAGCCTGATACAGTGCCCGCTTTTCATCGTTTTCCTCCATCCGCGCTGTAATACTTTCATCACTTCCCAACACATCGGCAATGTGCAGTTCATTGCCGTCGCTGTCAATATTCAGCGGTTCGTCAATACTGGTCTCCTGCCTGCGATTCGAACTTTTGCGCAGATACATCAGTATTTCATTTTCGATGCATCGGGACGCGTAGGTTGCCAGCTTGATTTTTTTACTGGGCACAAAGGTATTTACCGCCTTGATCAGACCGATTGTACCAATAGAGATTGCATCCTCTGTTGGCAGCACCGACGCGGACGCACTGTTTTCAAACCGGCGTGCAATATACACCACCAACCGCAGATTGTGTTCTATCAGCTGCTGCTTACAGCTTTCATCCCCTGCCTCCAGGGCGGCAAACAGGTTTTCCTCCTGCTGGGTTGTCAGCGGCGGAGGCAGCACCTCGCCGGAATGAATGTAATGACACTCCGCTCCTTTTGATCTTGGCCACTTTGCCAGCAGGTTTTTGAAGAAGAGTTGGATTTTTCTCACTGTATTTACGATTCGGCTCATTTTTTCTTTCACCCTCCCATTGTTTTGCCATCTGTATGCTGATCAGGCCCTGTACCGCGCCATTGTTCAGTTTTTCTTTGGTAAACGCTGCCGTGACCGCTGTTTTTCCTCGTGGAGTCTGTAACACAGCTCCGGTTGCCGGTACCATAAGAGTCCCTGTAGCGGTATGTATCGGCAGAAAATACCACCCGGCAGGTGGATTAGCCATTTTGCCGGAGTATAGATTTTCCATACAGTTTTTCAGTTGCAAATATGTTGCTTCGCACCGGTTACCCTGGCGTATTGTTCCCGAAAAAGAAAGCAAAAGTGTCGGCCGGTTCAGCAAAAAATCCCTTCCGGAAAAACCGGTGTCCGGCAAAAGGGATATCACTACCGGCGAAAAGCCTTTTATCCACACGGTGCCCTTTACCACCTGCACGGAAGAGGGCCTTTCAAAACACAGCAGCGCCAGCCGGAACAGCGCGTACATCACCAGAATACAGCCAACCAACAGCATTGGCGATACATCATAATAAAAGGTATTGTTTTGCCGATAGATGCCAACCGCTGAAAATTGCGTGACCGCAAGAAGCACCAGGCCGGAATAGCCCGTATTAAACAAAAAGAACCACACCCAGGCACGGATAAACTGACACAACCGGTCAAACCGCATAGCTGTCAGCAGAGTAGCCGTTCCGCTGACTGTTTTACAAACAAACTGCAACGGCAGATTCATTGCCGGCAACAAAAAAATCAATGCGCTGATTCCGCCCACGCCAGCCCCGAGAACAAGGCGGAAACGGCCTGTCGTCACCCCTGCAGCAGCTGCTGTCCCTAACAACAGAAAATAGTCTATGATCCAGTTGACGCAGATCAAAATATCCAGGTATACCGTGTACATATTGTTTGTGTGTCCTCTCTTCCAAATTGGTTCTGTGCCGCCTTTCTCCGATCAGCGTTATGATCCAAACCGACCGTGACGGACAGTATACTGACCGGAATAATACCTCGTGCCGATATCCCTGAACCAGTATATTATTTACCCGTTGAAAAAACTGCCACAACCTGACACCGACGCCTTTTTTGTGCAAAAAAAGAGACCAAACGGTCTCTTTTCTTCGTCTGTTCATATGTAGAGAAAGCAACGCGCAATGTTTCGCCGACGGTATCAGGAAAGACTGATATGCGGCAGCAACTTTTGCAACGTTTTTTCACCGATGCCCTTCACCAGCAGCAACTCTTCTATATGAGAAAAACCGCCGTGCTCGTTTCGCCATGCGATAATTGCCGCTGCCTTGGCCTCGCCGATTCCGGGCAGACTGCACAGTGCAACCGCGTCTGCACTGTTGATATCCACTTTTCCATCTCTGGAATAAGCCTCTTTCACCGTCTGAATTGCGTAATCCTCCGACCATGTGTTCCACAGGGGATACCGGATAAAATTGCCTGCTAATACACAGATAAAAGCAACGCACAGCACCGCAACAGGGCAACTGATGCGGCTACGCCTGGCTTTTTCCGGTTCTGTACCCATCTGCGTCTGCATAATACTCACAGCTTTCCGTCACCTGTTTTAATATCGCACAGGGCGTTCAACACCTTAGCAACGCCCCCTTGTGTGCAGGAATCCGAGGTCAGCCTTGCGGCACGCCTTATGCGCCGGGGAGCATTGGCAACCGCCACGCCGAAACCCGCACGCCGAAGCATCTGCATATCATTGTCATAGTCGCCGAATGCCAGACTGTATGACGGCTTAACCTTTAACACCGCACACAACTTTTGCAACGCCGAACCCTTATCAATACCGGCTGGCAATATTTCAAAATAGCAGTCCTGTGTCCGTTGAAAAATCAGCCTGTCAGATCCCGTCATCTGTTTTTTGCAGTATTTTTCAGCTGCAAGACAATCCTCCGGTGAACCGGCCATCAACACCTTAAACCACTCTCCGGGGACCTTATCCACATCCGCCAAAATGGCGGTGAAATGCTCATCATCCAGATGCTTTTGGGTGTAGTCATTGGCACGGACAATATAGGTCTCCAGATTATCCGACATAATTTCTACGCCGAG
Organism: Faecalibacterium sp. UBA1762; assembly: GCA_002314755.1. GTDB lineage: Bacteria > Bacillota > Clostridia > Oscillospirales > Ruminococcaceae > UBA1762. The sequence goes on from DCHC01000049.1 coordinate 17,406, forward strand.
GCCCGGAAAATCGGCAAGTAATTGGTTCAAGGCAGTTTTTGCCTGCTCCGCTTCCAAATAATGGGCATCCAATACCTTTTGGTTTTCATAGTCCCAAATCAAGGCGCCGTTCAACAGAATAAGCGGGGCGTTAACCGGAACCTGGCTGAGATATCTTTCACCGGAGGGAATGTTTCTGCCGGTTGCAAGGGTAAAAACGCCCCCCAACGAGCAAAAGCGTTGTATTGCCTCCAAATTCTGCAACGGAACGCCGTTTTCAACCGTTAATAGCGTATTATCTACATCACTCACCGCCAAAAAGCCGGAAAGAGGCTGCTGCATACCTTACTCCTTTTCTGTCAAACAACTGTAATCTGAATCATTGCAAACCGATTCCGGCTGCAATTCCAGCCGCTGCAGAAAATCGGTAAAATACACCGGAAGAGGTGCATCAAACGCCATGGGTTTTGCCGTAATGGGATGTATAAAGGTAAGGTGAGCCGCATGCAGACACTGACCCTGCAGTTCAGCTATCACCTTTTTGGGGCCGTAAATACCGTCACCTGCTATCGGATGACCGATGCTGGCCATATGAACACGAATCTGGTGAGTTCTGCCGGTCTCCAACCGGCACTCAATATATGAAAAGCCGCCACCTTGTGCCAAAACACGCCAGTGAGTAGTCGCCTGTCTGCCATCTGAAACACCAGCCTTCATCTTTTTTCTATCTGCCGGATCCCGCCCGATCGAGCTGTTTACGGTTCCCTCCGGAACCTTAAAACCGCCGTAACACACTGCACGGTAGATGCGCGCAATACGGTGACCTTCTAACTGAGCGGCCAGCCCCAAGTGTGCCTCGTTGGTTTTGGCAACCACCAAAAGGCCGCTGGTATCCTTGTCGATACGGTGTACAATGCCCGGCCGGATTTCTCCGTTGATACCGGAAAGCTGTCCCTTACAGTGCCAAAGCAACGCATTGACCAGAGTTCCGTCCTCGTTACCGGGTGCGGGATGCACCACCATACCTTTGGCCTTATTGATTACCAGCAGATGTTCATCCTCATATATCACATCAATAGGAATATTCTGAGCCACAACGGCAATCTCAACCGGTGCAGGGCGTACAAGATACACCGTATCTCCCGATTTGACCTTGTAGCTTTTTGGGGGACATTTGCCGTCAAGCTGAACATTGCCCTGCTCCACCAGCTGTTGGGCTGCATTTCGGGTCAACCCCAGCACTTGAGCAGTCAAAAATGCATCCAACCTCTGACCGGCATCCGCCCCAGTAACATATAACTCCACTGTCTCAGACTGTGTTTCCGTCATTCCGGTCCCCCTCTAAAGGCTGCCGCACAGCGTCCGTGTTTTGTTCCATTTTCACTTCTTCAACCTTTGTTCGGTTTTTTTGCCTTCCACGCGGCTATTCTTTCCTCAAACAAAATGCCGACAGCCAGGCAGCAGCAACCCGTGACGATAAAGCAATCTGCCATATTATAGATGGCATACTCCATATAGATCACTTCAAAAAAATCCACCACAATCCCGTTGAGAACACGGTCAATCAAATTGCCGATACCGCCACCCAGAATAAGGGTCAGCCCCCATCGCACAAAATTGTTCGGATATTTTTTTAATACCAACAAGACCAAAATCACTGTCAACGCCAGTGCGGTAAAGATAATCAGCATTTTCTGTTTGCCGGCAAAAATGCTAAATGCTGCGCCGTCATTTACAATATATGTCAATTGCAAAATACCCGGCAAAAACGGCAAAGTGCCCGCCGCCTGTAATACAGTAGACGCCCACCACTTTGTGAGTTGATCAATTATTACAAGCAAAACAACGCTGCCAAAGGTCAACCACATACCCAATCCTCCCACTCGTCCGGAATAAAACGGAAAAGGAGAGGGATGCTGCACATATGTCAGTCACCCCTCTTTATTGTAAGCTTATTCAAACAGGGAATCTGCCCTATTCTCCGGTTTAAGCTCAAAAGCCATATCCGGCACTTCTTCCTGGGCGGTCTGCTGCTCGGTCTCCGTCTGCTGTTTCGGTAGCTCCTGCTCTTCACGAATCTCCTCCCGGTGGACAGCCGGCTCCGGCAAAGTACTTAAAGATTCAATATGTTGACGGTACAGTGCCAGAATACTGCTCTTAAAGCGTCCGATTTCCTCCTGCAGACGGGCAAGATCATTCTTCTGCTGTTCAATCTGCAGCGATGCCTGACCCTCCATAGCCTGGGCCTGTGTCTGTGCCTCCCGGACAATCTGCGTAGCACGGGAGGTAGCCTCTTGAATAATATTGTCCCCCATACGCTGAGCGTTCAACAACGCCGCCTTCAGGTTATCCTCATCCTTGCGGTAATCGGACACCTTTTGGGCAAGATAGCGGATCTTCTCCTCTGCTTCCTTCTTTTCTGTCTCCAGTATCTCCAACTGGTCAGCCACCTGAGTCAGAAAAGCATCTACATCCTCTGTACGGTAGCCACGCATACCTTTTTCAAAGGTCACATTACGGACATCCTGCGCTGTTAATTTCTCCATAGCTTATTCTTTCTCCTTATCCAATTACCCGATAAATTTCTCTGCCTGTAGCCACAACCTGCCCTTACGGCTTTCGCCACCGATCTCCGCAATACGGAAATGACCGTAGCCACGGACAGAAAAACTATCCCCGGCCTCTACGGCAGTATGCGTGCTGGATAGTGTCACACCACATAATAGCACGGCGCCCCGCTCTATCAATGCGGCGGCATCTCCCCTGGAAACACGTAACAAGGCCGCCAAAACAGTATCTGCCCGCAACGATGCCACATTCAGCCGCATCGGCTCCACAGCCTGCTGCCAGTTTTCATATTCCTGTATGTCAGCGGTTTCCAGGTGTACAGGACACCTACCAACACTAATCAACTCACGAAACAGGAAATCCGCCATCTTCTGCTCGACAAAACAGATCGCACCGTCCTGCACCACTAAAATATCCCCGATGCACTCTCTTTTTATTCCCAAACCCATCAAAGCGCCCAGATAATCCCTGTGGGAGGGTGGCTCCTCGCCCGGATAGCAACGGATTCGAATTGCGGAAAGCGGAAAATCTTCCGGCTGAAGCGGCCATTCTGACAGCCCCAACAGCCACCGACGGGCGGCTTTGAACCCGCCCCAAAAGTTCACATTAACATCATAGCGGTTTAACTGCGCCTGAGCAAGGCTTCTGCCGCGTTCGTCTAAAAAGCCCAAAAAACGTAATCCACCACCCCGGACAGCGGCAACTGCCTCCTGAACACGACGAACCAGTGTCTGCTCTTCCGGTGTGCAGGGCGGAATATATCCTCTCATGCCGGCTACAGGTCAGGACAGAAATGCGCCGCTGCTCTCCAACTCATCAATCAGATCCCCCACAATATCCACATTGAATGGGGTGATGATGTAGGTTGCGGCAGCAACACGCTTTATTTCGCCGTTGTTGGCATAGGCAACACCGGAAAGAAAATCCACCAGGCGGCGGGAGACCTCTTTATTGGTTGATTCCAAATTCAGCACCACTGTCCGCTTTGCGTTCAGATGGTCGGCAATGGTACTGGCATCGGCAAAACGCTCCGGCTTGACCAGAACAACCCGAAGCTGTGTTGTCGTATTGATGTTTACCACTTTATTTTTACGGGTGCCGGCATCCGGCTCAAAACGAGAAGCATTATTCTCCTCGGTCTGTGCGCGGCCGGAGATGTAGGAATCCTCACCCTCTTCGTAATCTTCCTCACCGTCAAAACCAAAAAACTTTTTTACTTTATCAAAAGCCATTGTGCAAGAAACCTCCTCAACACTTCACTGAATATGTTCCATTAGACCTGTGGAAACCGTCTGCTATTTTTTAAACTTTTATATACCTCTTTATTATCACTTTTTCCGGCTAAAATGTCAAGCACAGTTTTTTGCAGAAAAAAGTCTGTATGTAGCGTTACAATAGATGTGAG
>DCHC01000068.1 GCA_002314755.1 Faecalibacterium sp. UBA1762
TACACACTATTTCGGACTTGACTTGGCGCAACCGCTAATGCCACGGTAGAGCCAAACTTTACCAGGTGAATACCGGCACCACACTGTCATAGCATTGTCGCTAAACCGGTATTTAATAAAACGCTGATAATCCGCGCTACCAGATATACATAGGAGTGCTGGTCTGCCTGCAACAGTGTCTGATAGGTCAGCCCGAAAAAATACCGCATTGCAGTATCTGCGCCCATAATCAGTGTCAATAAAAAACAGAACAACCACGAAAAATCCCCGTGAAGAAAAAAAGGGTAGACCGAAGCAAAAAGAATCAATCCGCCAACAAAAAACAGAGAGAGTCTTCGAAGGTACTGCTCCGTTGCAACAACAATCGCACTGACCCCAGTCCTGTTCTTATAGGCGAGAGGCATATATAAGGCGGTCTTGGTCACACCGGCAACACCGGCAACCAATAGCGAACTGCTTTGCAAAAACTGAGATATAGATGAGGTAATGCCATTATACGCTGATCCCAATTTTACAAGTATCATACGCGGCAAAATTAAACCGCATATTATTGTAATCATCTGCTCTGCAATAGCAAATATACTGTCCCGCATTGCTTTTTTTAAACGCATAGCAGAATAACCCTCGCAATAATCCTTATTCCCCCTTATTGTTATTTTTAATGATATTTGCCTTAACTGTGTCTATCAGCAACACCAAACAGCCGGGAAGTATGATTTTTATGGAGTGTAGAATAAACTTTTGTAAAGGTAAAACGGAACAACGCATCATTTGTTTTTGAATTTGTTTTTCATTTACCATTGACATTTGGGGGGTGTTGTTGAGCGTTTGTGGCTTCCTCAAAGCCGGTTGCTGCTTGATAATTTTCGTATATTCTACCGACTGCAGCCGCATTAGCTGATGTAAACCTTTTAAAATCAGCAGTGCTTTACTTGTGTTTAAAAGTAAAACAGAAGCCCCCTTTTGGTAATTTGTATTTCCGCCGTGTGGCTCCCACCAGTCACCGATTGTAATATCGCCCGGCCGATTGCTTTGCTTATAGGGGCATTGATAACAGGAAGCTCTGTAAAAAAGTCTTTTTTGATATATTCGGTGGAAAAGATTATTGAATAAATCGCTGGTTTCCGTGCTTTCGTCAGAGTAGGTGATCCGGTATTGCATAACATCCCATCTTCCCGTAGCGTCCGGTTTCTTTGCGCGGAAGCAGTAGTCTGCCACTTTCTTCTTCCGCTTCTTGCTCATCATGTTAATATGGGTTTGCAAAAAACGTGGGCTCGCCACTCCGTTACAGATCAGATCCACGCTTAGAAAATTGGAATATTCTTTTTTCAGAAATGTATGTAGCCCCGCTACCTGACAAGGCGTACCAACAAAAAGGACTTTTTCTTTTCTGTTTAGCAGTTTTTCTACTTCGGCATAACACTGCCAAATATCACTTTGAATATACTTTGATTTTTTTGCCTGTTCATATTCATCTCTGCCCACCTTGTAAGCCCGGTGGAATAAATGCCAGTTATCATCAAAACTTGCCGCAAAAAGGGTACCGCCTTGCTCACCAAAAAAGGCCGTTACAATAGCCGGAAAAGCACCACCGGAGCTACAGGACATTATCACATCCTGCTTCTTATGTACCCCAATATAGCTTCTCATCGGATGATATAAGTTTTCTTTATTTCCTTCTGATATCTGTAACGCCGGGCAAACCCGGTCGCACGCCCCGCAATGAACACATTCTCCCCTTATTTCCGGATAAAAAAAACCAAGATCATCGGTTTTCTGTACAATACTCCCCTTAGGGCATACTGCCGCGCAGGCTCCGCAACCGGTACAGTTTTCTTTTTCTATGCGCATTCTTTATTCCTCCACTGTCTCTGCACCGTTATTTTTTAATGTGTCTTCTTTATTTGCTGTTCGCCCGTAACATGAAGTCTGTCAACAGCTGCTCTGTCCGATCCGTCTTTTCAAAAGCAACTACCGCCGCCAGCTGTGCGGAACTCTGTAGATGCTTTGCCTCTTGCAACCAATACAACGTCTGATTTACTGCCTGCTGCACTGTGTACTGATTCATATCCAAGCAAATCGGGTAGGCAATCTCTTCAAACAATCCACGAAACTTACGGCTATAGCCAATCGGCACCGTCGCAACCCCGGCGGACACTGCGGCAACGGTCGCATGCATTCTGGCGCCGATGAAAAAATCCAGCCCTGCGATCTCAGTTTTGGCGGCTATCGGGTTACTGAAAAAGGGCACCACCTCCACCTTGGGGAATCTGTTCTGAAGCTGCTGCGCCAAGACATAATCCCCCGCCACATGCGAAATCAGCCTGACCTGAATATCCTGCCGTTTTGTAAGGGCAGCTATCAGCAAATCGGTGTATTGCGAATAATCCAGCAGAAATTTAACTGTACGCAGCCCTTTCTCTTTGCCGTCACGGTACAGTAAATCGGAAACATTAATGCCCACCTGCAGCCGATCTGGTCTATCTTGCACAAGTTTTTTTTGATATGGAAGGCGGAACGCAAGGTCTGTGGTTACGGCAATCTCTTTTTTACAATAGGGCTGCATAAACTCTTTGGATAAGGTATCTCTGGCCAAAACCAGGCTGCATTTATTCATTACCCAAGCCGCTATGCGGCGGTTTTGAGGGTTAAACGGCCCATAGGTCTGTGGCATGAGCAGTAACGGCACCTTACAAAGCAACACCCACCGCTTAAAGCCGGTATAGTAATTAAATCTTTTTTGACCATAGATATCGGTAAAGCTATCCCCTGCGGTAATATCCAGCACACAGTCGCAGCTGCGTAATGTACGGTAAACCGTAAGCCGCGCTGTCACCTTTTGCCGGGGAGTGGCTGCCGTCAACGGGCAAACCTGGATATGATCTGGCTGCACACCGGTTTCGCGGCAAAGCTCTGCCAGCTTTTCCGGTTTGTTCTCCGCTTCAAAAAGAATATACTTAAACTGCAGCTGATTTTTTGATCTGATTTTTTCCAACAGCTGTACCAGCGCATAGGTCAGCGCGACACATCCTAAGTTCCCGTTTGCCGCCGTACAACCGAATAAACCAATTTTCACTTTGCACCCCTTTCGTTCACCCGATTGGTTGATGAGGTAATTTCAAAATTTGCCCGTTATGATAACGGGGCACATTTTTTATTGTGTCACCGCCAAGCTGCTCTGAAGCTGCAATCAGCGCAAACACCACCATTACAATTTTTACAGTTTGCAGCTGGTCCAGATACCAAAGAGAAAGGCAATACACGCCGATAGATACAGCGAGAACGACACATAGTGCGTCCCTCTTTGTAAAAAAACGACCGATTGCGGCTACCCAAAGCCGAATAAACATGCAAAGCCAGCTGATCAAACCGGGCAAGGCATAAGCAATATACAACCCGACATAATAATTATCAACCGACTTTATATCATAGCCTTCAACATACATATGCAGTCTGTAGCTTCCGCCGCGGCCTATAAGGGGATTTAACCAGTCGGAGAAGATGGTATTTTGGGACAACAGCTCCCGATAGCGCGCGCTATTGTAGAGCTGTATTGTATCTGCGCCATAAGCGCCGGAAAACGAAGTGTGAAAGACGGCATCCACTACACTGAAAAAGCTGCTAAGTAAGCTTTGCATAAAACTGGCATTGCTAATAAATACGCAAACCAGATATGCAGCCGGAATCAATAAAGCAAAACGAAGAATGAACCTCTGTTGACTTTTTTTATCCATAGCCAAAAAAAGCAGCAAGAATGTCAAAAACAACGCCCCAAAGGCAAGCCGGGTGCCGGTCATAATTGCGTTAAAACAGATGAGGATAATTAGCCGCCTGTTTTTTGCGATATCGATTTTTTTCGTATACGGGTCATAACAGCAGAGCGGCAGTAATAACAGCAAAGCCAGACCGTACCCATTTGAAACAGTACAGTTGCCCATCAAACGCTGATACCCATATCTTTCTTTAAGTCTTAACTCCTTATTCAAGGTGTTTAAAACTAAAAACGGCGGATACTTTATAATCAGCTGCAACGGGCTGATCACCGTTACAATAAGCACAAACCTTTTTATTTTGTTTAAAAAGCGTTCGATCCCGTATTCATACAAGATCAGATAAGAACACAGAATAAACGGCAGCAGCGCATCCGTTAACCAATACATAATGGTATTAACGGATAGTCGATACAAATTGGTCGCGAAGACGATGGCAAAGAATAGCGCCATCCACGGCCAATATCGGCAGCGGGTCACCACTCCCCATAAATCTTTTGCGCGGCGTTTGTTGCGTAAAATCATAATCAATAAAAGCACTTCAAATAAACGCAGCAAAGTTAAATCAAAAAAGAAGGCCCGAACACCGAAATAGGTTGGTGCCACAAACAGACCAAATAAAAACCAATCAGCAACACCGAAAAAGGTTAGACAGCCGTTTATAAACAACTTACGGCAGGTTTTTATATACTTTCCGCCAATTTCATATTCGCATAAGCTGTTCACTCCAGCCATACCTCCTTGTATTATCAATAATGATTACAGTGCTTTTGATCCGTATTGTTTCACTTTTTATAGAATCCGCTTTTGACCCACCTTTACTTTATTTAAACTGTCTTACCTCTTTTTCCTTTTTTAAAACTCATTATACCCTTTTTATACAGTCGAAAGAGAGAACAGATATTGTTCTTTTTACCAATAGAATGAATGACAGCATAAAATAACGCAAGTATTACACAACCTTTGGGGCAAACGGCACACATGAGCGCGCCTTTATCTGTATAATACTATTCCGTGTATCCGGTAAACCATGTTGACTGAGAAGGCAGTAAATCCGCCACCTTTACAGGGGAAGAATAAAGGCGAAGCCCGCACCGCAGCATATCGTATAACAGCAATGTATCTTCGCCACAGCTATACCTGGCACCACCGCCAAACAGCAGCGAAAAGCAGAGATTGTGATAAGCCAAAAACTCCCGCCGAACCGCTAACCGGGAAGTATTATAATTTCTTGCCTCTATTAATCCGATTCTTTTAAAGCGCTTTATCATATAAGGTTCTTTGCCTTTATTGAAGCCGTCAACGAAAAAGAGCAACACATCTGCCTTTGGGTGCGACGAAAACTCTTTAAGCACTTTTTCGCGGTAACCGGGCGCCATTACCATATCATCATCGGCGAACTGCACAATATCTGCAGTGGCGCGCATAAGTGCGCTGTTGCGGCTTAGTCCCACGCCCCGCTCGGCAAAGGTGTACATTTCTACCTTATGGCCTTTATAGGTGACGCAGTCATAGGCCACCCTATCTGCCTGGTTGATAATAATGGCGTCAGAATCAATTTGCATACGGTCCAAAAGAGAAAAATCCTTTTGGTGCATGGTGGATACTAAAAGCTGATATGTCATGGTTTATCTCCATCATCCCTGTAGGGCGGCATACAGATCCACCAACCAGGATTTTTTCTTTTCGAAATAGGGCAAATATTTGATGCATAGCCATGCGTTTTGCCATTTTCTTTGGCTGATCAACTGCGCACGCAGCGCCATCATCTGCCCAAAATGGCGAATAAACCGCTGATCCCTTTCTGGTGCACCCATTGCTGTAAGATAGTTTAATACAATATCCGCATAACGGCTTTGATTGTAAAAATGTCTGCTGCGCTTTGCCTTGCCGTGATAGTTTGTACCGGTGGCGGCATTATTGCCATGCAGCCGGTGACAAACCAGATTGCTGTGCAGCAAATAGCTTTGTCCGCTGCAGATGCCAAGCTTCCAAAGACGGTCATCATGTGCCCAACCGGAAAGCTGATACGGCGTAATCTGCCGTAAAAAGCGGCTGCGTACAGCCATACAGCACCCCAGGGAGCCTAAGTAAAAATCTCTTGTGTTCAACCGTAAGAGGCTGATACTGCCGTCATTTGGTGCAGGGCGGGCTTTTTTTACCGGCTTATTGGGGTCGGAATCAAAAAAAGAGGAATAATCACAGCTCAGCAGGTTCCACTGTGGATGCTGCTCCAATAAATCTGTCATCTGCTGCAGCTTTCGCGGCTGCCATATATCATCCTGATCGGCAAAAAAAATAATATCGCCGGTGGCCTGTTCTGCCCCCCGGGCAAAATTATCCTCAAAGCCAAGGTTGACCGGGTTACAAACGATATGCCACTGCGGGCCAAGCTTATATGTATCAATATAATTTGTAACAATCTCCATTGTATTGTCTGTAGAGCAATCGTCCCGGATAAGCAGCTCATCCGGTTTGCGGGTCTGCAGCCGGATAGAATCAAGCTGCTCCACAATAAACCTTGCGCCGTTATAGGTTGCCATCACAACAGAAATTTTCATGAAAACATCTCCGGATACTTTTGAAATGATTGTGGTTACCGCTGCCCTGCGGCAAGCTGAAACAGTGTCGCATTGTTAAGAATCTGTTGCTGATAAGAGCTTTGTTTGTTGCCAAGTACCAAGCCTAAATTTTGCTTGCGATCGGTCAGGTTATGACTGTCTGAAGCGATCAGCTGGATTTTTTGCTGCTTTATCAGTGTCCGTATCCACACCGCAGAGATTCCGCCCTGCAGGCCTTCGGCGTTGATCTGCAGCAGATAATCCTTTTGAAACAGCTGCCGGAAGATCTGCCGGTTACACGGCAGCAGATACCGTTCTACATGGGCAAGGATAATGCGTACCTGCTGCTTTCTTTCAATTCGTTCCAGCTCTTGAAAAACATCTATATTCAACACCGGAGAAGAAAATTCTATCAGCAGGAAGCCGGAACCGCCAAGGCATAGCCGATTCAGCTGTGGAATATTGTGTAAGCCGGTACAAAAGGTAACCTCCGCCCCGCAGAGCAGCTGCGGCAACGGTTCGGGCGTACTCTGCATGGCGTTTTGCAAAAGAGCCAGACTTTGCTGACGACGCTGTATATAAGAATCTACTGATTCTGCCGGATGATAGTGGGGCGTGGCGATCATTCCGCGTATCCCCTGCCGATAGCTTTCTGCCATTAGCGCAAGGCTTTCTGCCGGGGTTTTGCAGCCATCATCCATACCCGGCAGCAGATGACAGTGGAGGTCGTAATAGGTCTGCATAGCCCCTTACCCTTGATCATAAGCGTACTTTTTGTAATAGCCGTATTTTTTATAGTACCCCCTGGGGTACCGTTTTTTATAGTCATGCTTGCTTTCCATTGGTATTCCGTTAAAAACGGCACCAATAATGTTGGCATCCACCAGCCGCAGCTGTTTCAGCGTGGCAGCAGTACGGCGATACTCCGAAATATGGCTGCGGATAACCAGCAGATACCCATCTACCAGCTTGGATATCGCGCAAGCGTCCGATACCTCATTTACCGGCGGCAGATCGATTAAAATATACTCATACTGCTGGCGCAGCTCGTTAATCAGCTGCTTCATCCGCTCAGATTTTAGCAGCCGTACCGCATCGGGTGGTGTGCTGCCGGATTGAATGACCGAAACATTGCCGTCCGCAACTTTCGTCACGGCGTCTTTCAGATTACATTTACCTATCAATAATTCGCTGAGCCCCGGCTTACGCGCTAACCCCAGCTTTGTCATAACGGTGGGCAAACGCATATCTCCATCTAAAACAACAACGCTTTTACCCTCATTTGCAATGCTGATTGCTAAATTGACCACCGTGGTACTTTTTCCTTCGCCGGAATTGGGGCTGGTAACGGCAAGGCACTTGCTTTTGCCCTCCGGAATGGCAAATTCCATATTAGTCTCTAACGCGATATAATCTGTTTTCATTAAAAAGGGAGATTGTTCCTGCAAAATAAACTCTGTCTCTTTATTGATTTGTTTTATCGCGTTCTTGTCCGACATTTTATCATTTTCTTTGAGTTCTTCGTTTTTCTTTGCCTTCATAATAAACTGAATGACGCCTCCTCCACAGTTACTAATCTGCCTATATAAACAAATCAATCTTTTTTTCGCCTTTTGCTGCGATTATACCGGCTATATTGCTGATAATATTTGCCGTAGCTGCTGTCGCGGCGTGTAACCTGGCGTAAATCGTGTACCGAACCGATCACCACTATGCCGGTACGGCGCTCAAAATCGCTGATAGTCTTGATCCGGTCATCCCGTGCGCCTGCCCAAATAACGGTGCCCATTACTGTCAAAAAACCGGCGGCGGCAGCTGCTGCAGACCATTTAAAATAAGAGGGGCCGGATCGCTCTTGCGGGGTGCGGGGAATATCCACAATTTTCATGGAGCTGCCCTCCACCACATCAGAAACAATCTCCGGACAGACCTCGGTCATTGCCTGGGCGATCTGCCGGGAATATTCCGGGTTTTTGGTGGTTACTGCCACTGTGATAATTCCGGTACTGGTTTCAGCGATCACTTCTATGGCTTTTTCACTGTCTTCATATGTAAAGTTCAGCGGCACTACTTTATTGACAGCCTCGTACACCCGATAGCTTTTCAGGAGCTGCGCATAGGTGGCAGAAAGACTTTTGGATGCCACCAGATCGCCGTTGGCGACCGTGGTAAGCTCTTCTTCCATTTTACCGGTATTGTTATTGATATAGGTGGTAAAGGTCGCGGTATATTTTGAGGGGATAAACCGCCATATTACTAAAAAAGCAGCTACACCGCATATAATTGTAATTAGAATAATCAGCCACAGATAGTGGAATACTCGCTCTATCACCGGGCGCAGATCAATATAATCCTGCTCTGTTTGGTCCGTGACCAACCCGCTGTTTTCATTTTGCAAGCTCATACAATACCTCTTTATTTTTCTCGGGGACTACAATAAGGTGACCGGCAGCAGAACACAATACCTACCTGCTGCCGGCCACCTGTCAATACTTTCTATTTGTTTTTGGCAACTTAGTCGGCGTCCATAATGGGAATTACCTGTCCGTTCTCATATTTCCACAGGGTTTGCGCCTTTTTAGAATCTGTCACGCGAATATAAAAGCTTTCTATCTTGCCGGCAGATTTTACCGCGGTGCCGGTCTTCCAGTTGCCTTTTTCCAAAGCGTACTCGATTTTAGATACTTTGACTCGTACGGTCTGCGCGGTTATCCGGTATTCGTAGCTTACGCCGGAAGCCTTTTTGCTGTATTGTCTATCTTTGCAACACACTTTTTCTTTTACAGATACATTGGTAACGCCGCCATAAGACGGATCTGTCAACCCGCAGATGCATTTGTGTGTTTGCCCATCATAAATATGTGTTTCATCTTCTTTGCAGCCGCAGTTGACACAGTACGCCGTATGCTCGCCGTCCCCGTTATGCAGGTAAACCAGGCTATGTTCGGTACTTTCCATCTCTATCACCGTACGCGCCGCAGTATAATAGCTGCTGACATACAGCTTGCCGCACTTCAGGCTCAGGTAATATTTACCTACACTGCAATGCCTTGCGTTACCGCCTGCTGTTGCGTACAGACCGCCGTCATATTTCCACACATAGGGTGTATCACTCAGGGTCAGTGCACGGGTGGCAGCATCAAAAGCTACATACTTTTTTTCACTGTTTTTTAGGGTCCAGCCTGCTTGATCTTTTGCAAAGGTAAAGGTACCGGCATTTTTGCCGTTCAGGTTTAGCTGATGCTTACCGACTGTAGGCACAGTAACCTTGCTGTAAAAGCAAACATTCAGGTTATCAAAGCTTACCGTAAAAATACAGAATTTTTTGGTAAACAGATGGATCAGATTGTCTTCAATATAAAAAGTATCCTCTGCGCCGGTGGTTGCATAGGTAAATTGCGTTAACGGGTTCTCATCCCCTTCGTGATAGCGGTACAGTATAACATTTTCTTTGTTTTCACCGTCAAAGGGAAGGATAACCTCTACAAGATACGGCACCTCCACCAAGCTTTCCGGTGTCATATCTCCGACAACTTTTTCCATTCCGATTTCCAAATAAAGGATGTCCTTATCCGGATTTGCTTCTTTTATCTCCTCAGCCTGCTGTTGGTCAACTTGTTCCTCCTGTTTCTCTTCCACACTCAAAACGACCCGGATAGTGACCTCTTTGTTTTCACTTTTAATTTCCTGCGCAATCTCTTCCAAACCGGACGCTGCAATGCCCGTATCACCGGAAAGCTGAATCTGCGCCTCAGTCTGGTTATCCTTATCCACAAATACCGTTGTCTCCTCGGTAGTCGTCTCTTTCAAAAGCCACTTTGCAACAATGACGGTATTGTCGGTAATACCTGCATCAAAATCAAAAGCATTGCCATCAGTATCAAACCAGCCGACAAATTCGGAGTTTTCACGGGTCGGGTCCTGTTCCGGCCGGGTCGCCTTTGCGTCGCGCAGAACAGTCTGTGCAGCTTGCTCGGTGCCGCCATCCATTTTAAAGGTCACCTGATATTCCGGGGTCCAGTATAGCTTGCTGTTTTTGTACTCTATGATGTAATGCTCTTTATCGGTGACAAAGTTTGCCTTATAATCGGCATCTACTGCCTGACTGAACTCGCCGCCGATTGTCTGATGCAGCGCAAGACCGACCTTCATATTCTGGGTGGGCAGCACTGTACTGTCGATTGCAATACGGGAATAGACTGTATGGTTCGAATTGTAACCCAGGAAAAGGTTGCTGTTGCTTTGCGCGCTATCTTGGTTACCGTAAATTACAGCGTCACCGCCCAGGGTCATACACGGCGTAGCTGTAGGGGTCATACTGCAGACACCGGCGCCAAACTGGTACTGCCCGGATAAAATTTTGTTACCGGTAATTTTACCGGCAGTCATCTTTACGGTGGCGTTATCACTAACCAATATGCCCGCGCCATAGGTCCGGAACGCACCCGAAACTTGGTTATCGCAGATTGAAACGTCCGCACTTTCTATTGAGAGTACGCATTGCCCGGAAATGTTTATACCGCCGCCATAAACATACGACTGTTCCCCGCTTGCGATCGCCGCAGAGTTCCCGTTGATTGTTGTATTACCGCACAGCGCAATATTGGCAGCAGCGTGTATTCCGCCGCCGCCGACCGTCACCTTTGTGGAAGCTTCACCGCTCATGTAAATACGATTCCCGTTAATCACGCTATCCGTAACCGAAAGCTCTACCATACTGCAGTTGCTATTATATCTGATAGCGATTCCGCCGCCGTAAACACTGCCCTTTATCGCCTGTGCCCGGTTATAGGAAACATCCATGCTGCTGAATTCAGTAATTACACTATTCTTTCCAGATACATAAATACCGCCGCCCTGCGCGCTATAGCCTTCTGCTGTCGCATCCGCAGTATTAAAAACGACCTTACTGTTTTTTAAAGAAAAAGAACCCTCGTTCAGATAAAGACCGCCACCGTTCGCCCCACCGACTGCATTCTCCGCAAGGTTACCTGCAACGCACACATTCTCCACGGTAAACCCATTATTTGCATAAACCGCACCACCTGAAGATGAAGCATTGCCCAGTAAATTAATATTTTTTAAGGTCAAACTGGTGTTTGCGGCTGCACTGTAGATACAACCGCCTCTGGAAGCCTTGCCGCCGCAGATCACACCGCCCGGTACCGTGACCACGGTACCCTCTGCCGGAATACTGTTCAGCTCGCTAAGAGCGACAGCACCCTCCGTCTTCTCGGTATAAACTCACAGACCGTTCGCACTGACTTCAAAGTTATGGGTCGGCTTTGCCTCATTGGTATCCGTTACGGTCAGGCTGCCCTTGTTGGTAATACCGTAACCGTTTAAATCCAAGCGGAAGCCGTTTAAGTCTAAGGTAAGCTCCATTCCGGCCTTCACAGTGATACCCGCAGTCAGCTGGGCATCCGTTTGCAGCATAATTGTATCACCGGACACCGCCTTTTTCAGGGCGCCGACAAGTGTTTTGTAAATCGCCCCGTTTGCATATTCTGCCGAATCATTTGCTGCCTCGCTGTTGACATAAACCGTTGCGCCGGTTTGCGCAAAAGCAGCAAAGCTGAAAGCAGGTGCCATCGTAAACACCATAGCAACCACCAGCAGCCACGACAATACTCTCTTTTTCATTTTTCTATCCTCCTACTCAGTTCAGTGGCTTTGCGCGCACTGAGTGTTTTCTATTTTACAGCGGTCTCGACCTATTTTTCCACAAGGACCTTATCTTTTTGTTTCGGTGTAAAGATATCCGGGTGCAGCAGCCCGCAAAGCAGCATTCCCAAAAATCCGCCTGCCACATACAGCACCAAGTCCTCTCCGCACAGGGTCCCTTTTGCGGCAGCATACTGCACCAGCTCGATCGCCAGGCTAAAGCCTGCCAAAATGAGCAGCCGCTTTACGGCTGCCAGCTGCGCTGTTGCTCTGCGCAGCAAATAGCCGAACGGGATAAACAGTGTCAGCTCTAAAAAATAGATCAACAGCTCAAAGGTATGCTTGGTAATATTTCGGTTGACTGTTTCAAACAGTGCAACAAACCTTACAACCCTTGTCTCGGATTCTTTACTGATAATCAGCAAGCAGACAATTGCCAAAGCGTATGTAATCACCGCCGCAATTCTGTACCGATCCTTGTTTTTCCCCGATACAACTGCAGATATCAAGAGCAAAATAAGTGCGACCGCAGCCAGCAAAACGCCCACCGTAGCAGCCGGATTATGCAGTATCTTATTCTGTAAGAAATTCATTCCCTTTTCCCAGTGGTCATTTTGCGGCGCATACCAGCGCAATGCTGCTATTTGTACCATTTTGTTAACTTCTCTCCTATATTTGCTTTCTGCAACAGACATTTCTCAACATCAGATAAATCACATCATGATTGACGAATGTAACATCCGCTGCAATCACCACATTATTATGCAGCCGGATACACTTGGGATCATTGGGTAACTTTCTGGGTTGAAAAAAACAATTTTCGCCCATACAATCGAAAACATCGTGCTTTTCCAAGAAAGCTGTTCTTCCCGTTTGAAAAGGGATGCAGTAAAAATACGCTTTTCGGACCAGTTCTCTCAACCATTTTATTTTCAAAGTCGTCAACCCCGGTACCTCTAATTCATCGCAATAATACAACCCCCGCATTTTTACCCGATGCATTGGGATGTTTCAGTTTCAACAGAATTCAAGTTGTTTTCCTTTAAAATACAATCTTTCATCTTGCATTATACTATATCTATCGCAAATGTCAACATCAATGTTGGTTCTTTTATTATTCATTACAGTTTCATTACATTTTTTTCAAAAAGAGATAGCATTATCCCGTCTGGCGCTGCCCATATATCTTTTGCAGCCGTCACAATATTCCCATGCCGGGGCAGCGTTCAATCGCACGATTTACCCTCGGCAGCTTTCGCCTCCACCGTGGCAGGGGTTCCCTCCCCTGCTATTTTGCGGCGCAGAATACTCATAGGCGGCACCTCTTGGGCGATGGGCAGATGAAAGTTCATCATGGCGTGGGGGGTGGCCTCGATGGCCTCTCCTTGATCATCTGTCAACCAGGTCACCTCTGTTTCAAACACTTCGCCGCCAGGGGTCAGTACCTCCAGGATATCCCCTACAAAAATCTTTCCGCGCTGAGTACACAGGGCAACGCCCTCATCCCAATTATCCACCGTGGCCATCACATCCCATTCCCTCATATAGCTGGATGCCCGCTGGTTTTGTCTGGCGCCGTCTCTGCCAAGATAAAAGCCGGTGCTGTACCTGCGGTGACTGGTGCGGGTCAGCTCGGTCAGGGTCTGCTCCGGGCAAAGGTAACCAGAGGGATCTGCCATAAATGCATCCAGCGCACGGCGATAGGCGGCTGTCACACTGGCGGTATAGTAGAAGCTTTTTGCCCTGCCCTCAATTTTTAAGCTGTCAATGCCCGCATCGCACAGAGCATTGATAAAAGGCGCAGTACACAGGTCATCCGCGCTCATAAGATAAGCGCTGTCCCAATCGGCGGCAAGGGGCTCCGCATCCGCACTGTTGCCCTCGCACAGGGTAAAAGGCGCCTGCTGGGTGCCGGAGGGGCGGATATCCCACTGCCAGCGGCAGGGCTGTGCACACTGGCCGCGGTTAGAATCCCGTCCGGTCAAATAGGTGCTCAGCAAGCATCTGCCCGAAAAGCTGACACACATTGCCCCGTGGACAAATGCCTCCAGCTCCAGCTCTTTGGGGGTTTTGGCGCGCAGCACCGCAATATCCTCCAAAGAAAGCTCCCGTGCCAGCACCACACGGGAAGCGCCCATTTCATAGGCTGCCGTGGCTGCCGCATAGTTGACAATGCCTGCCTGGGTGGAAAAATGGACCGCCACCTTTGGGGCAATAGCCTTGACGGTGCGCAGCACCCCCAAATCTGCCAGGATAAAGGCGTCCACCCCTGCATCCGCGCAGCTTTTTACCAGCTCCGGCAGGGTATCCATCTCCTCATTGGTGGGCACCGTATTCAGCGTCAAGTAAACCTTGCGTCCCAAACTATGGGCAAACCGAACACCGGCGCACAACTGGTCGTTATCAAAGTTTTTGGCACCGCTGCGCATACCGCAGCTTTTTGCACCTAAATATACTGCATCTGCGCCATAGGCAATGGCATAGTGCAGCGCCTCCGTATCCCCCGCAGGGGAAAGCAGCTCGGGTCTTTCCAGCATCTTGATCTTCCTTTGTATCAATCGTAAACATAACCGCACTTACGGCAGTTGGCGTAATGTTCCTCCAATGTGACAGCGTAGTAGTAGTTACCGTCAGAATCCGTCACAAAATAGTAGTAATCGGTATCCGCCGGAAAAGCAGCCGCCCGCATAGCGTCTCTGCCGGGGCAGGAGATGGGTCCCGCCGGCAAGCCTGCGACCGCATAGGTATCATACGCCTCTGCCATACCCTCAGGGATATAATTCCAACCGCCGTAATAGGGTGCCATCCAGTTGTTGACATAGTTGTTATCTGCGTCATCCCGAATATAGCTGGAGGCATTGCTTTGCAGCAGATAATCATCTGCCAGGCGATTGTGGAACACGCTGGAAACCAGCTCGTTCTGGCTGTTACCGGCCTCCTCCTGAACCATGCTGCCCAAAACCACCATCTGGTCCAACGTCATACCGGCGCTGTCCAGCTGGTCCAGCAGCTCTTGGTCAGAGATGAAATTGTTGAATTCGCTGTAGAACCGGTCGACCAGCTCGTAGACGGTGGAATCGTTATAGAAATTGTAGGTATCCGGCAGCAGATAGCCCTCGGCTTTCATAAACCGGTTCTCAGTGGGGATGGCAGACCACCACCAGTACTGGCTGAAATCTCCGTTATTTGCCACCTCTAAAAATTCCTCTGCGGTGCAAAGACCGGTAGATTCCGCCACGATCTCCGCCACCTTGATAGCAGTACTGCCCTCCGGTACGGTAGCCCACAAATCGGCGACCCGCCCCTGCGAGGTGGTCAGAATCTCCATGATCTCCTCATAGGTCATGGTATTGTTCAAGGTAAAGGTACCGACCTGAATGGAAGAACCTGTCCCGGTCTCTTTTATGTAATCGTACAGGTGCTGGTTATAGGTGATAATTCCCATTTCTTTCAGCTCATCGCAGATGGCACGGGGCATATCGTAGCTTTCGATCTCGATCTTGGCCTCCAGATATTCTCCTCTGCCCTGACCGATCTCATCCCTGGAAAAGCCTTTCTTTAGTTTTAGAATATATCCGCCAACCAACAGAACCGGGATCAGCAGGATGACCAGGATGATGATCCATTTTCTCAGCGTCTTATTCATACAAATACCATTTCCTTTCCGGGTCCGGTTTTCGGACCTGTTGCGTTATTTTCGCATTCTGTCATTTTCGCAGTCGATTCATCCGCTTTCCGAAATATCCTTTTGGGGTCACCAGTCTGTATGCAAAGACTGTTTCAGCGCTGCGGCCTTTTCTGCTCCACACAGGGCGCGGACAATCTCTACCGCAAAGCTGCCTGCCACACCGGCACTGCGCCCGGTAATCAAGCGGGCTTCCGGCTGTACTTCTACCGCCGCTGCGGTATACTGTACCCCCGCCGGAAAGCTTTTCTCCCACCCGGGGAAACAGGTTGCCTTACCGCAATGCAAAAATCCCTGTTCCGCCAAAATGGAAGGGGCAGCACAGATCGCCGCCAGCCATGCGCCCGCAGCATACTGTGTCCGCAGCAGCTGGGCCACCGCCGGCTCCGCCGCCAGATTGGGTACACCGGGCACCCCGCCCGGAAGAATTACCGCCTGAACCTGCCCGTCAAACAATGTCGATGGCTGCAGTTCCTGTTCTGCGGTCACGGTGATTCCGTGGTTGCCGGTAATAAATCTTCCCCCGATCCCCAGGGTTTTTACGGACAAACCTGCCCTGCGCAGATAATCCACCTGCGTCAGCGCTTCGATCTCTTCAAATCCTTCTGCCAACAGTACCAGTACCATATCCTTTTGCCCTTCCTTTTCCTTTTTCGTCATCCGTCAAAAACGCCGTAGCTTTCCAGCATCAAACCCATATATCCCACCGGCATCTTTCCGCCGTTCAGGGTGCATACCATACCGTATGGGCTGTAACTGCCGCTGCCGAACCACAAAAGAGCCTCATCTCCGGCAAAAATAATCGCCTGGCTGCAGCCGGTCTTTTCCCGGCAAGCCTGCAATAGTTTTTGCACCGACTGTTCATCCTGCGCAAACAACTCGTCAAATACCAATGTGTCCCCGTTTTTCCGAAAAAATCCGTACCCGCCCTCTACCTGTACCGAGCTTCCGCCGCAGGAATAGTAATCGGTCATCACTGCGGCGAGTGATTTTGCTTCCAACTGCACGCAGGGAATCTTGCTGCATTTTTTACGCAGCTGCAAAAGCAAGGGCAGTGTCACACTGTCAAATTCCGCTACTGCCAACAGGTTCCGTCGGATAGGCAGAGTATATCTGCGGCGCGAAAAGGCCGGAACAAACCCCATTTTTTCATAAAAATCAAACAACTGTGGGTTTGCCGGTATCAAACAAAGAAAGCTCCATTTTCGGTGCGGTGCAGCAACTATCTTGATGTGCTGGATCAGCGCATGCATACTGCCCCGATTACGGGCATCTCCGCGTGTACCCAGCGCATACAGATAAGCTCCCTCCCGGTCTGCAAAGGTGACCGGAACCGTCAGTGCCATACTGACAACCCGATCGCCCTGCACCGATACCCAGATATTCCGCAGATCGGTAAACTGCTGCAAAATCAGTCGGGCATCCGCTTCACTGTCCCCAAAGCACTCCTGCTCCAGCGCAATCAGCGTGGGTAACTCCTCCGGTTGCACTGTACGAATCTCATATTCCATTTTTTATTTCATTCCTTCTTCCGCAAAAAGGCCATCATTTTTACAAAAGCGTTTGTACCCTTTGCAGAATTTCCTCGTGAATCTCTTCTACTGAACGGGGATTTGACCCGTCATCGCAGCGGATGTGCTGCCAGCCCAGCTTTTGGGTGCAGTACAGTGCCGCCTCCCGGCTGCGGGCGAGGTAGGTAAGGTCTTTCTCATGGATATCCCTGCGCTGCTCCTGGCCTTCGTACCGGTGGGTCAATAGCTTTTGACTGACAGATGGATCCATCTCCAAAAAGAAAACCCCATCCGGCGCGGGCAAGCCCATCTTTCCGTATTCAAAATCAAAAAGCCACGCCAAAAAGCCGTCCCACTCTTCTCTGGGCAGCTTACTGCACTGATGTACCGCATTTGCTGTGGTATATCTGTCCGCAAGGATCAAGCCACCCTGCTCGTAAAATTGCTGCCAATCCTGTCGGTAAGCAGCAAAACGGTCCACCGCAAAAAAAGCAGACGCTGCGTATGCGTTTACATCCCCCGGTTTTTCCCCAAACTGGCCGGATAAATACATGCGAACGGGTGCGCTTGCCTGACTGTCATACCGCGGAAAAGAAACCGTGCGCACCCGTAACCCGCACCGGGTAAGCGCTTCTCCCAGCAATTTGGTTTGGGTCGCTTTACCGGAACCGTCCAGGCCATCAATCGTTATCAGCTTTCCTCTCATAGCTCTTCGTCCTTTGTTTTTGCTGTGCCGGGCAAACCCTGCTTTAGTCCTTTGTCAACGGTGCGTAATTTGCCATCATCTTCTTGGTTGCCGCCGCAAATTCTACCTCTACCAGCATATCGCCTGCCACCGGCGTAACCGAAACCACTGTACCGGTACCGAATATTTTATGATGAACGGTATCCCCAACCTCAAACTTTTTTTCACCGGCTGCCTTGACCGGTTCTTTTTTGGGCGTGACTCCGCCAAAGCTGACGGACGGGTCAAACCCATCGGAACGGCGGTTAGCACGCTCGTAGGCACTGCGGATAGAAAACTCTCCACTCTCGGTCGGTCTTTCTGTCTTTTCCGGTTTGTTCACACTGTTTTGCATTGTACTGTTTCCGGCTGCCATCCGCAGCCCACCTCCATGATAGGGAGAGGAGTAGCCATCCCCGCCCGTTTTATTATTGTTAGTATATTCCGGTTTACCCTGATACATTCCTCTTTTGGGTCCGTTGCCGCACCCAAAAGCTCTGTCTGTACCGTAGTCGTCTTCATCTCCCCAGCGGTTGCGCAGGGAGTGCATCTCCTGCGCGGTCTCGCTGTACTCCTCATTCAGACATTCCGGCGCAATCTCCTCTAAAAAGCGGGAGGGCCGGTTGCGTCTGGTCTGTCCGTACATCATGCGGCTTTCGGTACTGCAGAGCTGCAACTCTTTTTGGGCACGGGTGATGCCCACATAACATAAGCGGCGCTCTTCCTCCATATCCTCAGCGGAAAAAGAACTCATCTGCCCGGGGAAGACCCCTTCCTCCATACCCACAATGTAGATATAAGGATACTCCAGGCCCTTCGCCGCGTGAAGCGTCATCATAACCACAAGGTCCGCGTTCTCATCGTAGCTATCCAGATCGGTAATCAGCGAAACCTCTTCCAGATACCCCTCCAAAGAGGCATCTTCGCCCCGCTCCAAAGCATACTTTTTGACAGCCGTTATCAGCTGCCCGATATTTTCCAGCCGGGCTTCGCCTTCTTCACCCTCAGCCTTCAGCATGGCGCGGTAGCCGGTCAGCTCCAGCACCTGTTCGGGCAGCTCCTCCAATGGAATCTGCCGACGGACCTCCTGCAGCTTCTGGTATAGCTGCCAAAAATTCAGCAGAGATTTCGACGCCCGGGAAAGCACCGGATACTGCTGTACCCGGCTGATGATCTGCAGCCAACTACAGCCCTCATCCGCGGCAAGCATGGCGACGGTTTCCAAAGTTGCCCCGCCGATTTTTCTGCCCGGCTCATTGATAATGCGCTCCAGCCGCAAATCGTCCATGGGATTGGACAGAATATGCAGATAGGCAAGCATATCCTTGATCTCTTTACGATCATAGAATTTGTGTCCCCCGATCACCTTGTACGGCAAACCGGCACGGACAAAATAGTTTTCCACCGGGGCAGACAACGCATTCATACGGTACAGAATGGCGTGATCCCGTAGCCGTGCGCCTGCCGCCACATGCTCGGCAATGCTTGCCGCCACATGCTTCGCCTCATCTTGTTCATTTTCCGCAACAAAATGCAGCACCGGCGTGCCTTTTTCGCTGTCCGTCCACAAGGTCTTGCCCTTGCGCCCCCGGTTGTGTTCAATCACACTGTTGGCCGCGTTCAGGATATTTGCGGTAGAGCGGTAATTCTGCTCTAACCGGATTACCTTTGCCTCACCAAACTGATGCTCAAAATTCAGAATATTCTCGATGGTCGCCCCACGGAAACGGTAGATACTCTGGTCATCATCGCCTACCACGCAGATATTGCGGTGTCCCGCGCCCAGCAGCTCCACCAAACGGAACTGAGCATGGCTGGTATCCTGATATTCATCCACCAAAATGTACTGAAATTTACGTCGGTACTGCTCCAGGATATCCGGGAACTGTTCAAACAGACGGACTGTCTGGTAAATCAGGTCGTCAAAATCCATCCCACCGGTTTTTTTCAGCAGCTCCTCGTACACGGTATACAGCTTGACCAGTAACCGGGCCTTTGCGTCCCCGCCGCACAGCTTTGCCGCCTCGGAGGGAGAGATCATCTGATCCTTATAGTGACTGATGCTATTGATTGCCTGTTTTAACGGCATAAACTTATCGTCGACCGACAGCTCCTTGTATATCTTTTTCATGATGCGCTGAACATCGTCGCTGTCGTAGATCGTAAAACCGGAGGGGTAACCCAACGCCTCGCCGCTGCGCCGCAGAATACGCACACAGGCAGAATGAAAGGTAGAAGCGAACACATCCTGACCGGTCTGCCCCAGCATGGCAGACAGACGGCTTTTCAGCTCCCCCGCCGCCTTGTTGGTAAAGGTGATGGCAAGGATGTGGTAAGGGGCAATGCCGCCCACCCGCAATAAGCCTTCCATACGGGCATCTGGCTGGTTATCCGGCTGATCGATCAACCGCCGTAGCTGCGCAATATCCTGCGCGGTAGGGGACCCGAACACCTCATCACTGTACCGGGCATCCCCAAATCGGATCAGATTAGCAATACGGTTGACCAACACGGTCGTCTTGCCGCTGCCGGCACCGGCTAAAAGCAGCAACGGTCCGTTCCCGTAAAAAACCGCTTCCTGCTGCCGATCGTTTAACCGGGTAAAACAGTTGTCGATATATTGCCTGCGCAACGCAACAAAGCTTTGTTTGATCTGATCGTCCATCCTCAATCTGCCTTTCCGAAATTGCATCCGGGTAATATCCGAAACATCTCACGGTATTTTAAACAAAAAAGAAGCCGACAGCAAAACATGCACGAAAAAAGCCAGCCTAACGGCTGTCGTGATTGATTTTGCTTCCGCTTTTTTCTACAGGCATCATCAGCCGGTCGCTACAGATCCGCCTGTCGCCTTTTTAATATTATTCTACCACATCTTGGTAACGAAAAAAAGCGTTTTTCTTGCTTTTTTTGTATTCTTTTTTAGTTTTTTCTAAAAACCCCTGCCGCATAATGCAGGCAGGGGTAGAGTTTAATGATATTGTTTCCATTCCGCTTCGCGAAAATGAAATTGTCGTATTTGTGACGAACGGGAGAGAATTATTTGACCGCAGGTGTCTCGGCAGCCTGTTCTTCCGGATTGTCACTGAAATGCGCCTTCATCAGCTTAACGACAGTGCCGCTCAACAGAAGCAGAGCAATCAGGTTAGGGATAGCCATAAGGCCATTAAAGGTATCGGCAATATCCCACAAAAGGCCCAGATCTACTGTAGCGCCCAAAATAGAAACCATGGCATATACCACCAGGAAGGGCTTGATTACTTTATCGGAATGGCACAGATACTCTACACAACGGGAACCGTATAAACCCCAGCCGATAATGGTCGAAAAAGCAAAGCAGCACAGTGCGATTGCCGTAAAGATGGAGACCCAGCTGCCGTATGTAGAGGTAAAGCCGGAGATCGTCAGCTCCGCACCGGCGGCTGCACCGAAATTGATCGAAATACCGCTGCACAGGATAACCATTGCGGTCAGGGTACAGATAACAATGGTATCTGCAAAAACCTCAAAAATACCAAACAGACCCTGCTTGACCGGTTTGCCGGTGTCCGCACAAGCATGGGCAATACTACCGGTACCAAGACCGGCTTCGTTAGAAAAAATACCGCGGGAGATACCTTTTTTCATACTTAAGAACATACTGCCCACCATACCGCCGGTTATCGCCTTGGGTGCAAACGCGCCCTCAAAGATAGCGGCAAAAGCAGCCGGCACATTGCGGAAATTAACACCCACAACACCCAGTGACAATACCACATACAACACCGCCATAAAGGGCACCAGCTTTTCGGTAACGCTGCCGATCCGCTTGATACCGCCCAGCAAAACCAACCCCACCAAAATGGCGATCACAACTCCCAAAACCAACCGCAAGACTGCAAAGTCTTCCATGCCGGTGTAGGCATTGACCGCAGAAATAATGGCGGTGGTGATGGTATTCACCTGGGTGGCATTACCGGTGCCAAACACAGCAAATACACCGAACAGACTATACAGCACTGCCAGCCAGCCCCACTTTTTGCCCAGGCCATTCTTCATATAGTACATGGGACCACCGATCAGATCGCCTTTTGGGTTGCGTTCCCGATAAAACACCGCCAAGGTGACCTCGGCAAATTTGGTGCACATTCCCAACAGTGCAGAACACCACATCCAAAACACAGCGCCCGGTCCGCCGATGGCAATTGCACCTGCCACACCGGCAATGTTACCGGTACCGACGGTAGCCGCCAAAGCGGTACACACCGCCTGGAACGGGGACAATGCGCCATCGGAAATGCCTTTTTTCTGAAACATACGTCCCACAGTGGTTTTCATGGAATAGCCGAATTTACGCAACTGGATAAAACCGGTACGGATGCTCAACAACAAGCCTACACCGATAATACAGATCATCGCCGGAACGCCCCAGATAAAATTATTGACGGCACCGTTGACCGCCTTGATGGTCTCCAACATAGGGGATCTCTCCTTACTTTTTTCTATTGCGGAATCTTTGTATTGTATCGTTTTTCCCCTGCAAAGCGCCCGCTTTTCAACAGATATCATTATATAACAAAGAATAGCGTATTGCAAACAAAAAATGAAAAAACGGCTGAAAAAAGTTGAAACCGTAAATATTCAGACCCAACCGCAACCATATTCGCTTTTCGGGTAGATTTCTCCGTATTTTACAGTTCTTATCGCTTGCAAACATTGGGGCAGTAGGTTAAAATAAGAAGAGGCTTAACCCCACCAACAACCGCTTTGTGCGTAAAGGAGACTATCTGCTATGGAACTGAAGATCATGACAAGCAATGTTTGGGCAGATGTATTCGGCAACCCGGTAGAGGGCCGGGATGACAACCTTGTCACCGTCTACCTGCGCTGGAGGCCTGATATTCTGTGTTTACAGGAGATGCATCCCCATTGGCATGAGAGCGCCGTACCTGCTCAGCTTGTACAGAAAGGTTATGCTGCCGCCGAGCCGATCCTCGCCCCCGGTGCGCTGAACTATACCCCGCTTTACTACCGTACAGAACTTTTCCGTCCGGTAAAAGCCGGTTTCCATCTGTATACCGGCCCCAACGACTACGATTCCAAATCCGTCACCTGGGTTCTCTTGCAGGAAAAAGCTACCGGCACCCTGATAGGAACCATGGCAACCCATCTTTACCACGAAAGCAACGAGTACGGCAATGCCGCACGGGTACAAAACTGCACAGAGCTGTTGGAAATTGCCAAACAACTGCAAAAGGATGGCGCTGTCGCCGTTTTCTGCGGTGGAGATATGAACTGCAATAACGCCTCTCAGCCCCTGACCTTATTACGTCAAAGCGGCATGACCTGTGCTGCCCTGCTGGCCCCCAAGCTGGATACGGATATCTGCAGCTGGCACGATAGCCCGGTAATGGATGAACAGGGCGTTTTTCACGCCACCGCCTCCACCCTTCCCAATGATCAGTCCCTGGACCATATCCTTGCTTTGGGCAGCACCGTGTGTACCCGCTACCATGTGGTAACGGATCAGGAGGCCCTGGACGCAACTGACCACTGCCCGGTTTTTACAGTTTTTCAAGTCTAAACATTGCAATGCCTTTGGTTCACCCGTATTCTGACTGCCAAAACAGGAGATTTCTGTCTTGAATAATTTTTCTTTTGCCGGCCGCGATTTGTGCGGCGCCGCCCTTGCCCCCATGGCAGGTTTAAGTGACCTTACCCTGCGCACCCTTGCAGCCGAATACGGCGCTGTTTTCACTGTCAGTGAGATGGTCAGCGCCAAAGCCATTGTGATGGGGGATAAAAAGACCCGTGCCCTTTGCACCCCTACCCCCGGCCAGGCGCTGTACGGTATACAGCTGTTCGGCAATGAACCGGAGGTCGTTGCCGAGGCCGCCCGGATGCTGAAGGAGGAATTCGCGCCGGATTTTTTGGATATCAATATGGGATGTCCTGCCCCGAAAATTGTGGGAAACGGCTGCGGCAGCAGCCTGATGAAAAACCCTGCGCTTTGCGGTCGGATGGTGGAGGGCGCAGTTGCCGCCGGACTACCGGTCAGCGTAAAAATGCGTACCGGCTTTGACGAAAACCACATGACCGCCGTAGAGGTTGCCCGCTGCTGTGAAAGCGCCGGTGCCTCACTGTTGACCGTGCACGGCAGAACAAGGGCACAGCAGTATACGCCGCCTATCCACCCGGAAGAAATTGCCCGGGTGGTACAGGCTGTCAAGCTGCCTGTTCTAGGCAACGGCGACATTTTGACTGCCGAGGATGCATTGCAGCTAAAAAGCCAAACCGGCTGCGCCGGAGTAATGGTCGGAAGGGGAGCACTGGGTAATCTCTGGCTCTTCCGCCAGATCCGCGCTGTCCTTGCAGGTGAACCTGTCCCCCCCCCACCGACACTTGCCCAGCGGATGGAGCTGCTTTGCCGTCAGGCAAAGGGAATGTGTGAGGAAAAAGGAGAGGAAACTGCCATAAAGCAGGCCCGAACCCAGGCGATCTATTATCTGAAAGGGCTACGCGGCGCAGCAAGCTTCCGTTCCCGTGCAACCGGTCTTACCGTGTACCGGGATGTGGTGGAGCTGCGTGACGCCGTACTGGCTGCCAATGCAGAAGAAACCCGCCCTGTCGAAGAGGAAGTATTCCGCAAACCCATTCTGAAGGGATAAGCCTCCCCCGCGGTCACAGGGTACATTCCCGGTACTCCGGGTTTTTACATCTGTGTCAACTGCGCCAATGTAACCGATCGGGAAAACTTTATCTTTTTTCAAAAAAATGATTGACAAAAGTCTCTATATCTGCTAAAATAAACAA
Source organism: Faecalibacterium sp. UBA1762 (assembly GCA_002314755.1). Classification (GTDB taxonomy): domain Bacteria; phylum Bacillota; class Clostridia; order Oscillospirales; family Ruminococcaceae; genus UBA1762. Next base: position 24,708 of record DCHC01000068.1, read on the forward strand.
GCCGTCAAAGACACGGAGAGGTGTCCGAGTGGCTTAAGGAGCCAGTCTTGAAAACTGGTGACTCGCAAGAGCCGTGGGTTCGAATCCCACCCTCTCCGCCATTTCCTCTCTCCTTTAAAAATTGAAAATGTGTAATTGACTTTGCTCTGGAGAAGTACTCAAGAGGTCGAAGAGGCGCCCCTGCTAAGGGCGTAGGGTCAGAAATGGCCGCGAGGGTTCAAATCCCTCCTTCTCCGCCAGGAAAGCCCTGTTCGCAAGAACAGGGCTTTTTCATTTGTCTTTTCTTCCGCAAGCCCTGTAAAACAGTCTCCTTTGCTTTTTGCTGTCGTCCACATTTTCCGGCTTGTAATAACCTTTTACCTGTGATATAGTTTAACTGTCGGCAAAGGCAGTACAGGAAAGGAAAAAAGAAAATGTTAGGATTGTTAGACGATTTCTACCGCGATTATTTTGCGCTGCGCACCCGCATTACCGCGTTTCGCGTGAAAGGTGACTTTGAAACCATCAAAACCGTCTCCGTTGTGGATGAACTGATGCGTCGGGCCGAGGCGGTCCACTCCGGCGCGGCTGTCCACGGTCGATTCAATTTTGTCATCGGTCACACCGTGGAAAACTATATGGAACGTGCCGAAAGATACACCGCTGCACTGGAGCGCGGGGAATATCCGCTGAGAGGCATGTTTGCAGAACCCGGCACCGCCATGAGCGACCATTGTTTTGTGGAAAAAGACGGTATCATGCATCTGTTCTATAACCGTGATTACATCGGCGCAGAATGGGACACCATGCCCACCGATACCATCGGTCACGCCATCACAGAGGATCTGGTGCATTGGAAAATTGAACGCCCTGTCATAACCACTTTGCCGGGCACACAGGAGGAGCATCAGCTCTGGTCCCCCGGCATTGCCCAAAAAGGCGATACCTACTATATGTACTACACCGGCGTCAACATCAACGTGGCACAGGCGATCTGTGTCGCCACATCCAAGGATTTGTACACCTGGGAACGGCGAAGCGACCTGAACCCGGTGGTCAAGCCCGGTCCCTGGGGCGAGTGGCATGCCGACCGATGGTCGGACTGCCGCGACCCCATGACCTTTGTGGACGATGACGGCACCGCATATATGTACTACTGTACTATGATGCACGGTCCTGACGGCAACATGACTCCCGCTGTGGGTATTGCCAAAAGCATCGATATGCTGACCTGGGAGGATCTGGGTGCCTACCATTTTGACATCTGCGATTTTGCACTGGAATCCCCCTTCCTGATCAAACACGGCGGTCAGTACTATCTGTTCTATACGAACTGTAATCACGGCACTGCGTATGCTGTTTCGGATAACCCCGTCAGCGGCTGGCACGGCGGCGGTATGCTGATTGAAAAAGAAAATCCGGCAAACACGGCAAATGTCCCCTCCTGCGCAGAGGTTTTCCCCTTCAAAGGCAGATGGTACATCTCCTCGGCGGAGCGTCAGCCCGGCTGCGAGCAGTATATGGAGCTATATGAATTCTTCTGGAATGAAGACGGCACTGTCCGAGTTGGAAAACGTCTGGAAGAGATCTGCTGAGTTATTTCGTTTTAAGCCATAAACCAAAACGGGAGAAGAGCTTTATTCTGTCAGGCTCTTCTCCCGTTTTCTTCATAACAAACCGTAAAAAAGGATACCCAGCCCCGCCGACAGTAGAATCAACAGCAAGGTCGCCGGTTTTTTACCCGTTTTCCTTTGCCATATCCGGGCAAATATCAGCAGCACCGCCAGTACAACAAACGCGCGCCAATCCAAAGTTACCCCGCTTTTCAGGTCAGATAGCCCCAGCAGCGTTCCGTATCCCAGTGTGACCGCCGTCGCCACGATCAACCCGACCACGCAGGGTCGCACACCGGAAAGAAACGCCTGCACGGCAGAAAGCTTTAACAGGTTATGCATCACAACCGCAACCGCGAGAATAATCAGGAATGCCGGTAAAACCACCCCGGTAGTTGCAGCCACAGCGCCCCAAAAGCCGCCCTGCGTCCGGCCGATAAAGGTCGCCATGTTGATGGCAATCGGTCCGGGGGTGGATTCTGCCACTGCGATCAGGTTGACAAAAGCATCCTGGGTCAGCCAGCCGTGGGAGAGCACCGTTTCCCTTACCAGCGAGATCATACCGTAGCCGCCGCCAAAGGAAACCAGCCCGATGTAGAAAAAATTGAAAAAAAGCTGTCCGGTCATCGGTGCTTTCCCTCCTTTTTATCCCTGAGCCGGGCAATGCCCCAGGCGGCAAGTCCCGCCGTTCCACACATCAGGATACAAAGGATACTGGTAAGCTTTACCGCTAACAGACTGCAGAGTATCATTGCTGTCATAACCGAGAAAAAAATCACTTTATTCCAGACTGTTTTTTCCATTTTTTGGGCCATCCGTAAACCTGCAGAAAAAATAAGATACGGGACACACACCCGAATGCCCGCAAAAGCGTACTGTACCGGTTTCAAGGCCAAAAACGCGTCAAAATACAGCGAGATGATAAAGATGATGATAAACGCCGGCAGCACCACACCGACAGTGGCGATTGCCGAACCGGCTATCCCTGCCAGCCGGTACCCGATATAGGTTGCCGCGTTCACCGCAACAGGCCCCGGACTGGATTCCGCTATGGCAACCATGTCCAGATATTCCTCCTGGGTCAGCAAGTGCTTCTTTTCCACAAATTCATTTTCCATAAGAGCGATCATCACGTAGCCGCCGCCAAAGGTAATTGCTCCCAACTTTAAAAAGCTCAGAAAAAGCTTTCCAATCTTTTTGCTCAATATCGTTTTCTCCTAATCAAAAACCGTGCCCGCTTAACGACGGTAAAGCACGGTCATTTCTTTTTAGATATTTTCCCTGTGGTTTTTAACTTACGGTATTCGGAGGGGGAAAGCCCCGTCTCCCGCTTGAAGAATCTGCAAAAATTGCAATAGGATCCGAAACCGACCTCTTCGCCCACCTCTATAATGGATTTCTCACTCTTTTTCAGCAGCTCCTGCGCCGCTTCCACCCGCCGCTGCAGCAGGTATTCGTTTACGGTACAGTGGTATCTCTCCCGAAACTCTCTGTACAGCGTATTTTTAGAGGTGTGGAACTGATAACACAGCTCGTCTATCAGTGGCTGCTCCGTCATATGCTCTGCCAAATAGTTACCCACTGCCGTTGCCAGCTCTTCCTTATCTGGGGCTATCATCTTCTCGGTCAGAATATAGGCAGCCACCATTACGCCCAAAGAAATCACACTGTCAAACACCCTGTCCTCAATGACCGGCAGCTGATTCCATACATTAGCCAACTGCGCATAGTATGGGGCATCCGACGGAATGACAAACCGGCTGGATTGCCGCCTTACCTGTCCAAAGATCACATACCCCACTGTCAGACCGTTGTAAATGATGGGAACCGCTGCATCGGTCAGCCCTGCATGGCAAACCTGCCGCTGCCCCCGGCCGTTTTTTTGACAACGCTCAAACAGCATCCGGTCGCAGCGGTCGCATGCCTCTTTTCCCTCCGGCGTTTCCTGAATGATGCGGCAGAAAGGGTTTGCGCGCTGCGGGTCCGCAATACAGGTGTGGTCTCCGTCAAACACCGCAATATTGATTCCGGTAATATTCCAAAAATCCTCCAGGGCCTGTATCAGCTTATCGCTTTCATAGCTCCATTCCACGCTTTTCACCCCCCAGCCGATTATCCTGCTCAACCCGGCTTTTTCTGTGTCAGCTTTTCCACTACCTGGGCAACGCCATCCTCATCATTGGTGGCTGTGATATATTTTGCCAGCGCCTTGATCTCCGGCACCGCGTTCCCCATGGCAACGGGAAAACCCACCGCCTGCAGCATAGGACGGTCGTTCAGCTGATCGCCGCATGCCATCATCTGGACAGGGGCGACCCCCAATATGCGCCCTAACCGATGCAGCATACCGCCTTTTCCCACGCCTAAGGTGTTTACCTCTAAATTGAGCGCCGAAGCACTGGTCAGTAAAATATCCCCCCGGGCAGAAAGCCAATCCCGCAAGGCAAGACGCAAAGCCGGATCCCGGAACATCAGGTTTAATTTTACCACCTGATGAGGGTTTTCCTGCACCCATTGTATCAGATGCTCTGTCGGAGTCCGCTCCAGAAAAGCAAAATCTCTATGCTTGACAAGCTCCTTCATCCGGGCGATTGTCGCCGGCTCAGAAATTGCCTTTTCGCCGGTATAGCATTCACCCATAGCGCCTGTGGCATAGCAGTATTTCAGAATCTGCTGCACGGCATTTGCAGGTAAGGGACAGATATCCAGCAAACGGCGATCTGTCAGGTCGTACACTGCACCGCCGCCACTGGTGACCACATATCTTACACCCTGCAGCTGCAAAACCTCCTGAGGAATACTGTTCAGTGCCCTTCCGGAGCAGGGCACCACATAGATCCCCGCTTGGGCAGCCGCTGCCAATGCGCGGCGGTTGCGGTCAGAAATATGCTTTTTACTGTCCAGCAGGGTGCCGTCCAGATCCAGTGCGATCAGCCGGATATCCGGTTGTATATCATTGACCACCGCTTATACCCGCTTCCATTTTGCGCCGCCGGCAATATCCGTTACCTCTATGCCCTGCGCTTTCAATTCATCTCGGATGCGATCTGCCCGGGCAAAATCCTTTGCCTTTTTCGCGTCAGCACGGTCGCGGATCATCTGCTCCACGGCTGCATCCTGCTCACCGTTTTCGCTGATTACCTGGAACCCCGTCGCAGGGGCGGCGGCGGCACGGGCAAGCTCTTCTCTCTTTTTGTCGGCTGCGGCAATGATACCAACACCCAACACACTGTCAAACTCCGCAATGACAGCCAGCTTGGTCGCCGCATTTGTTTGGGTTTTCAGCACATCATACAACACAGTAATGCCCAAAGAGGTGTTCAGGTCATTGTCCAGTGCGGCGCGAAACTTGTTCCGCAGGGTCTCTGCGGCCGCCTCGTCCACTGTCTCCCCTTCTGCCGTATTCAGCGCCGCAATTTTTGCGATCAGCTTGCCATAAGCCACAGTGGCATTATCCAGGTTTTCCCAGCTAAAAACCAGCGCCTTGCGATAGTGTGACTGCAGACAGAAGAAACGGTAGACCAGCGGATCATAGCCCTTTTCCTCCAACAGGCTGACCGTCAAGAACTCGCCCTTGGACTTGCTCATTTTGCCGGTGGCGGTATTTAAGTGGGCAACATGGCACCAATGAGTACACCACTCATGCCCCAGATAGCTTTCGGACTGGGCAATTTCGTTGGTGTGATGAGGGAACGCATTGTCCACACCACCGCAGTGCAGATCCAGATACTCACCGTTATACTTCATGGAAATACCGGAGCATTCAATATGCCAGCCGGGATAGCCCACACCCCAGGGAGACTCCCATTTCAGGGCCTGGTCCTCAAATTTGGACTTGGTAAACCACAGCACAAAATCGTTTTTATTGCGCTTGTTGGTATCCTCTTCCACGCCCTCGCGCACACCAACAGCCAAATCTTCCTCATTGTGGTCGTTAAAGATATAGTAACGGTTCAGCTTGGAAGTATCAAAATACACATTCCCCCCCGCGATATAGGCATACTCCTTTTCCAGCAGGGTGGACACGATCTGAATGTAGTTGTCGATCAGACCGGTGGCAGGCTGTACCACATCCGGCCGTTTGATATTCAGCTTTTTGCAATCCGCAAAAAAGGCGTCTGTGTAGTACTGGGCAATCTCCATCACCGTCTTATGCTCCCGACGGGCGCCCTTCAGCATCTTATCCTCACCCTCATCCGCATCACTGGTCAGGTGACCGACATCCGTGATGTTCATCACGCGGTTAACATCGTATCCAGCGTACCGCAAATACTTTTCCAGCACATCCTCCATGATGTAGGAGCGCAGATTGCCGATATGCGCAAAATGATAGACTGTAGGACCGCAGGTATACATTTCCACATGTCCCGGGGTATGAGTTTTCAGTTCTTCTTTTTTGTGGGTCGCTGAATTGTACAGATACATCGTCTGTCCCTCTCTTTCTGTCGGAACCGTAAGCAAAAACCTCCCCCGCCCCAAACGGGCAGGAGAGGCGAAAAATCTTATTCGCGGTTCCACTCTCTTTTATCACTCAAAAAAACTGCGCTCACGGACGCACTTTCCGCACTGTTTGCGGTTGATACCGCACTGCAGGGGCATTTTCAGCCTATGATGTCCCCTCTCTGAGCAAAAACAGCACATACTTTTTCCGTTCATCACGCTATTGAATTATGCATTCATAATAGCAGTATCCCTGCAAATTGTCAAGGGGGCTAAAAATGCCAGAAATCGCAAAATTGAAAAAGAATCCTTGACAGATTGGCCATTTCATGTTATACATTTATTGAACAAAAAAATAAGATTCTTTGTATCGACCAGACAGTAATTCCGGAATAGGGGCTGCTCGATGCTTCGTTTTTTGCGAAATGGTTGTACAAAGGAAAAATCAAGTTCAAAACAAGCCATTGGTGATCGCAAAAACAAAAACCGATGACTTGTTTTTTGTTTTGAAGATAATGGAAAAGGAATGATCGGAGCTATGAAAGAGATGGAAGAACTGGTTCGGGCACTTGAGGTAAACAAGGCAGTTTATGACGCCGTTCGCAGTTATCTGAAGCCCGGTGTAAGTGAACAGGATATCTACGGGCTGACCAAGGCAACCGTGGATAAAATGCTGCCGGATGTTTCACATGAGTTTATCGGCGATTTTGTCGGCGGCGCACGCTGCGGCTTGATTGGCGGCGACCCCACCGACTACACGCTGCGCCCCGGCGACGGGTTTATACTGGATTTATCCGTCCGCTGCGGAAACACCTGGAGCGACACCTGCCGTACCTTTTTCCTCGGCAAACCTTCGAATGAAATCAAAAAGGCGTACGACGCTGTTTTGAAGCTGCAGTCTTTTGGTGCTGCGCTGGTAAAGCCGGGTATCTGCACCGAAAAGGTCAAGCTTGACTCGGACAGGCTGCTGAAGGAGATGGGCTACGGCGGCATGATGCCCCACCACATGGGACACATGATCGGCTCGGAGCCCTATCTGAAGCCTGCGTTTGATTTGGGTGATAAAGGTACGGTTTCCGCAGGTGTATTCTTTACCTTAGAGCCCGGTTTGTACGTAGAGAATGCATGGGGCCTCAGGGTGGAAAACGATTATGTATTACAGCCGGATGGGGCAAAGCTTCTGTTTGACTATCCCACAGATTTAGACTATTTCATAATATAAGGAGCAGGCTATGATATCTTCAGACACCAAAAATTCTTTTAAAGAAAAAATACTTGCCGGGCAAAAGCCGATCGGGACATTTTGTGAGTTGATGAGCGAAAATGTTGTGGAAGCGCTTGGCAATGCCGGGCTGGACTATATCATCATTGACAACGAGCATTCCCCCATTGAGGCGGAGACAACCCTGACAATGGTGCGTGCCGCAGAGCACGGCGGCATTACCCCCCTTGCCCGAGTCAGAGAAATCTCCCGTCCCGCCGTCTTAAAGCTGCTTGATGTGGGCGTACAGGGGTTGATCGTACCGAATGTGAAAACAGTAAAGGATGTTAAGCAGCTTGTCTCCTGGTCTAAATACGCCCCCATCGGAAACCGGGGCTTTTCCGGCAGCAGGAAAGACGGTTGGGGTTTTACGCTGGGTATGGATGTACCGGATACCATGGCCTATTTCAACGAGCGGGTCCTTCTTATTCCCCAGTGCGAAACTGCGGAGGCGCTGGAATCTATTGAGGATATTGTCGCGGTTAAGGGCGTGGACGGCATTTTTGTAGGCCCCTATGATCTGACCATCGCCATGGGGATCCCCGGTAATTTCGAGCATCCCGACTTTATCGCCGCCTTAAGCCGCATTGTCGCAGCCTGCCGAAAAGAGGAAAAGTTTGCCATGATTTTTACCGGAAACCGTTCGGCAGCGGTGGAGTATTTCAAAAAAGGCTTTGATTCGGTCGCCTACTCTATGGACGCAGCATTCCTTGTCAACGGGTGCCGCAATGAAATAGGTTCCATTCGAGATATGATACTGCCTATGCTATGGAACAGCATTTTATAATAAATGTCGCGGTGAACTCTGCACCGTTCGGAATAAGCATAAAAACAAGGAGGGTCCACAGTTATGAGAGCGATTGTTTGGGACAGTAACGGTCATATTCGATTGGATGAAAATCATCCGTATCCCGTCTGTAAGGACGATTGGGTGGTCATTAAGGTGGTCAGCGCCGGTGTCTGCGCAACCGATCTTGCGATTATCGACGGCGAATTCGGAGCTCCGCCGATGATTCCCGGTCATGAGATTGCCGGTGTGATAGATAAGGTCGGCTCCCGGGTCGTCTCTGTCAAACCCGGAGACCGTGTAGTGGTCGAAACGGCGGTATCCTGCGGACACTGCCGGGAATGTGAAAGCGGTAACAAGCATCTGTGCCGTGACAGCGGAGAGATCGGTTTCCCCCCGTATGACGGCGGATATGCCGAATATGTGGCCGTGCCGGAAAACTGTGTCCGGTTTATCCCGGATAATGTGAGCTTTGATGAAGCCGGCATTATCGAAGCTGCCCTGTGCCCGTTTGGGCTGATTTACCGCTACGGCATGAAACCGGGCACAACGGTCCTGATTCAGGGAAACGGCGTTGCCGGTCTTTCCTTTATGCAGACTGTAAAATGCTTTTCCGCCTCAAAAATAATCATGTCAGTACGACGTGAAAGCGCTGTGGAAATGGCAAAGCATTTTGGCGCTGATGTGGTTGTCAATACCAAGACCGAGGATCTGCAGCAACGGGTCATGGAAGAAACCAACGGTTTGGGCGTGGATTTGTCCATTGACACCACGGGTAATGCCGCTTCGATTGAAAAAGCGGTCAAGCTTGCCCGTTCCGGCGGAAGAGTCATTCTTTACGGTATTCCGGGCGAAACCAGTGAGATGCCTGCGTTCCCTGTGCGTGAGATCATTCTGCGGCAGTTGACCGTGTGCGGCGGCAATAACAATCAGCTGGCATGGGAGCCGCTGCTTTCTCTGGTGTCCACCGGTCAGTTTAATCTCCGCGATATGGTCAGCCGCGTATTCCCGCTGGAAGAGGCCGAAGCTGCTCTACAGACAGTAAAAAACAAGCCGGACGGTTTTATCAAGGCCGTTCTGCATATGTGACAGTAAAAGGAGAACAACTCAATGAAAATTACCAAAGTCGAAGCCATTCCCGTAAGACAAAAAGGCGAGGTCAAGGAGATCAACGACAGCGCTCAGGACGGCATTATCATCAGAATTTCCACCGATGAAGGTATTACCGGATATGGTGAAGTGGATTCTGCGCCGTGGGTCATCCGCGAGATCATTAACTCCCCTATTTCTCACAGAACCTGCCAAGGCCTTGCTAATGTTGTTGTCGGCAGAGATCCGTTCGACTACAAAAAAATCTGGGACGATATGTTCCTGCACTGCAACTTCTACGGAAATCACGGTGCAGCCATCCAGGCCATGAGCGGTATTGATATCGCTATCTGGGATATCCTCGGCAAAGCCCTGAACAAGCCTATCTGGCAGCTTTTGGGCGGAAAATATCGGGATCAGGTTCGTTGCTACGCCAGCGTTCTGATGCCCTATACCCCGGAGGAAGCAGCCGAAGAGGCCATCAAGTGGAAAGAAAAAGGCTATACTGCCATTAAAATGGGCTGGGGTGGCTTTGAGCAGAACATGGCTACCGAGATCAAACTGGTGGAAGCCTCCAGAAAAGCAGTGGGTAACGACATCGATATGATCTACGATATCGGCTACATTCCCTCTGCCGATGTGACCATTGACGCACCCAGCCGTATCCAACTGGTCAAGGCATTGGAGCCATATCATCCCTTTGCCATTGAAGAAGCCCTTTGGCCCACCGATTACGAGGGCTATAAGCGTTTGGTCGAAAGTACCAATACTCGAATCGTCTGCGGTGAAAATGAGACCACCCGCTATGGCTTTAAACAGCTGATCGATTACTGCAAGATTGCCTTCGTGCAGCCGGATATCACCCGTTGCGGCGGCGTAACCGAGGCAAGCCGAATTGCCTCTTACGCAGAGATCAACTCTACCAATGTGGTACCCCACTGCTGGAGCAGCGGTATCGTGGAAGCCGCGTCCCTGCAGATCATCGCCTCTATCCCCAATGCCGAGCTGCTGGAGTACTGCGAGCAGGATACGCCTATCCGGCATGATCTGGTTCCGGATGACATTCCCTGTGTCAACGGCTACGCGCAGATCCCCACAAAACCCGGTCTTGGCATTGAGGTGGATGATAAGGCAATTGAATTCTACCGCTGCGATAAATATTGATTCATAACTTTTGGAGGACAAAATGAACATTCTTGCAATTGGCGCACATCCCGACGATGTGGAAACAATGTGCGCAGGTACTTTGGCAAAATATGCCTCTCAGGGACATAAGGTTTTTATTGCAACCGCCACCAGCGGCAATATCGGCTCTGCCCGTATTCCGACCATGGAAGAAATTGCACGAGTTCGCAAGGCGGAGGCAGCAAAATCCGCGTCCATCATCGGCGCGGAATACATCTGCCTGGATTATGACGATGAAATGTTTTTCGAGATCAATCGCGAAACCAGACTGAAGTTTATCAATCTGGTCCGCTACTGCAAGGCCGATGTCATTTTTACTCACAGTCTGCACGACTACAACCCCGACCATATGCTCACAAGCAAGATCGTCAACGATATTGCGGTCATGATTCCCATCGCACATTTGAAGACCGAGTGCGAGCCGTATAATGTGGTTCCTTCCATCTGGATGTTCGAAACCGCAAACTCCATGGGGTTTGTCCCCACTGATTACGTGGACATCACCGATTTTTACGAGACCAAGATGAAGATGCTCAGTTGTATGGAGAGTCAGAAGGCGTGGATGTCTGACAACTATGCCCAGCTTGGCGGCGACGAGGACCGGTTCTTTGATACCATCCGCATCACCTCCGAGTTCCGCGGTATGCAGGCCGGCTGCAAATATGCCGAGGGCTTTGTCCGTGCTTTGGACGGTTACCGCACCCGTTTGACCGAACGCGTTTTGCCCTGATTTCATCGCTTTCACGGTAGTGCCGGATCATCGGGTCCGGCACTATTCTTTAAAATGAAAAAACGGCAGGATAAGAATATGATGAAAACATTTGTAGCGCACGACTCTACTTACGGTAATCTTTTATGGATTTCCGACGGCAGTATGGAAGCCGCTGCCAGCCTGGATTACGGCATTCGGATTATGGTTTTGCGGTGTGCCGGTATGGAAAACATCCTGTACCGTCAGCCGGATGACCTTTCGGACGGAATTTCCACAGAAAAAGGATGGCGTCTTCACGGTGGGCACCGTTTTTGGGCTGCGCCCGAAAGCGACGATTCCTATTATCCCGATAACGACCCGATCGAATACGCGATAGAGGAAGACGCGGTGCTGCTGACACAAAAAACCGATCCGTGGACCGGTTTTCAAAAACAGTTCCGCCTGTCCTTTCCCGGTGACGGCAGTTTAAAGGTGGAACATATTCTGACCAACCGCAACGCTTTTCCCGTTCAGGCTGCCGCATGGGGTATTACTACACTGAAAGGCGAAGGTGTCGCGGAAATTCCCTACAACGGGGATCAGGACGGCTATGCCCCCAACCGCTCGCTCGTATTCTGGTTTGACAGCTCCCCTGCTGACAGTCGTCTTTCTTATACAAAAAACGCTGTGAACGCGCGGCACCTTACATTGGAGCACAAGCTGAAGATCGGTGCCTATACGCCGCAGGGCAAAATCTCTATGGAAAACCTTGGGCAAAAGCTGGAGATTTCTTTTGCGCTGCACCCGATGGAAAACCATCCGGATCACGGCAGCAATGCAGAAATCTATCTTGACAAGCACATTATGGAGCTGGAAACACTGGGCGAAATAAAAGAGATTGCGCCGAACCTGTCGACAATTCATACCGAGTATTGGCGCATTCGACCAACAGACTGATATTCTTTTTCAAAACCTGCGCACTGAAAAAGGGGCTACGCAAAATCACCCATTTTGCTATAGCCCCTTTTCATTTTTCCCAGTTTTTTACTCGTTACTGTTCCTCGTTACGATTATAAAATTTGGTATCGGCATATCTGCCGTACCCGTCCACCACGGTAAAGCGGATCCGGTTCACCTGGGTGGGAATATCAAAGATTGCCTCCTGCAGCACCTCGCCTGCCTTTGCCTGCTGCGTTACCGCAATACGCAGATCGGTTTTCATGACAATGACTTTGGCGTCCGAGCACCAAAGATATGCTTTGCCGTCTTCGATGTACAGCTCTTGAATAAGGGGACCCTGCGTTGTATACATATTCCCCTTTTCCATAGCGTTGATCACTGCGGAATGGGTCAGCTCGGTCGCTTTGATCATGGTGCAGCCCCAGGGCCGGATATCCTGCGGGTTCTGATAGACCTCCGCCCGATGGTTATCATCTGAGGCGGTGATATTTAAACGCATGCCACTTCGGGAAAGAGCATCGTACATCTGGGGGTTATATTCCTGAAAGCCGTAGAATACGCCTTGATTATGAATTTCTAACGCGCAAAGCCCCCGAATCTGCTTAAAGAAATCCCAGGATTCAAAGGAAAAGCAAGGGTGGTTCAGCGATACCAAAAAACCGTTCTCATTTGCTTCGCGGATAAACCGGTTGATATACTCTATGGTGTATTCTCTCTCTACATAGGGTCCGATATGCTCTGCCAATGGGGCGCGGTATGTCTCCCCGTGAATGACATTTCTCGGGTTGAACATGATATGCTTTTGGTTATGGGGGTCTTTGGGATAAAGGTTAAACTCGACAGTCTTAGTGCGGATATAGGTTTCAAAATCCGGCACGCCGCCGTTTTCCATAATACAGTACTCGTAACCTGGAACCATCAAAAAATCCGGGTCGGATAGATCTGTATGGTCCACCAGCAGCTCGTGATCGGTGATTGCCAGAATATCATACCCCTGTGCCTTATAGTAGTCCTTCATCTCCTGCGGGGTATTTGCTCCATCCGAAACGGTGGAGTGACAATGCAGGTTTGCCTTGTAGAATTTTCCCTCTGCGGGCAGCAAATATCGTTTCATTTTTCAGAAATCCTCTTTTCCCTTGCGAAGCATTTTACAATCAATAGCCGCTACCAAAACCTTTATGCCGCACCCGGCATCAAAGCTCAGCACCGGTAAAAAGTCTGGCAGGATTTTTTACATAGATATCCCTAACCATTCCTATTCGGAATTGTGTCGTCTTGCTTCGCAGGATATTTCCTCGAAGCAAGTACAGTGCCCGTTTGGCACTGCAAGGTATGAATCCATTTCTGCGAAATATGGGGTGAAATTTTGTTTTCTTTCATCTAAACCTGTCCCTTCTTCAAAATGAAGCGTTCATCATTCTCTCGGTACGGCACGCTCTTTTATTTCAGCTTGACCGTAGCCATTTTTCTGTTCAAATCAGAGAAACAGCAGCCGTTCAAGGTCACAGCACTGCCCAGCGGTGTTCTTTTCGCTTTTACACTGCGGAACTCATACACTATGTTGTGCCCCTCATCCGCCGAAAAAAATGCTATTGTCTTATGAATCAGCTCGCGTGATTTTTCATTATGACAGCCAAGCAGGCTTTTGCCAATCATCTTAATGGTACTTATATGCTTCGAAAAAGTTGATGTGTATTTTCTCACCCGGAAGCTGCTGGATCAGGCCCTCCGTTTCCAAATCCGCAAGAATTTCGTCCTCATAAAAATAGAACGGAAGATTTGCCTCATAAGCGTGCCGCCAAAGGGTATCCGAATTTTCACTTTTTGCATCAGACACTAAATACTCATAGTACCTCTTTTTCAGTTGATAGTAGTACAGCGGCTTTTTGGGCATAGGGATCCCGTGGCTTTGGCAAAAGATGTATACCGTCGTTGCCTGTGCTCTGGCCTCCCGTTGACCCCAGACCCCCACGATGGTATTGTACTCATACACCGGGTTCCAAAGCTTGTCAACCAGCATATACAGTTCTTCCTTAGAGGATACCGCCTGCGCCTGCTGCTCCAGCTGCTCAAAATCAAGATAAAACTTTGCGAAATCCCGTATCTGCTCCAGATGAGGCAGCATCAGCCGGGCTATGGCGGTCGGGCTGATTGGCAGTGGAAAATCGGTACAAATGTCGCCGTCTGCCGCCACTGTCTGCATAAGGGCAAACGCTTTTTGTGCCCTTGCGTAGATCTTCTCTGGGTCGAACAAAGGCTTGTATCGGGTCGGGTGCGGCCACCAGTACTCCTCCCAGGTAGAGCCGGAACGGCCGTCCTGTATCAGCTGTAGCGCGTATTCCGCCGCAGCACCGTGCTTTTCGCCGTAAATGGCATAGGCAACATCTCGCACCAGCTTATCAGGGTCTTCCTCCGGGTTGATCAGCAGATGACCGGCGCAGTAAAGAGAAAAGACATTCATCACATGGTAGGAATCCATCTCTGACCAATAAGAGGGTACCATAATATCGTCCCCGTCGTTACGGATGCGGTTGTACACCTCTTTTTCCACCTTGGCATTGACCACCATCCAGGCACTTTGGTCAATTTCCATATCGGCCAGATACCAGCTCCATTCGCCCAAGTTCAATCCGAGCTGCTTTACGCCCTGACGGAATGCGCGCCGTTGCTCCCGTTCCCAACTGTTGACCTCCATCAGCATGGCGTCGCCCAGCCCGGCCTCAATCAGCTTTTGAGGAAACTGCTCCGGGCAGCTCCAGGTATCCACACCCAGCAGGATGTCCGGGTTGATCGCTCGAAATTTAGATTCGATCAGTTTGGTAAAGCGGATGACATCATCCAGGTCTGTCAGGTAGCCGGGATCAAAAAAATGAAGGATCAGCTTATCCGCATAGGGGGCAAAATCGGCATAAATATCGTAGTACTTGTTAAAGGTGGCAAACACATCCGGGTCATCGTAGGCCTTGCCGCCGTTTTTCGGGGTGTATACGGCAGTTTCATCCACCCAGCCATAGCCGGTGAAGGTCGCCGCCCACACCCATAGGGTGACCTTCATACCCTCGTCCCGCAGCGCCTGGGCAAATACCTTCATCTTGTCATGACAAATCTCATAGTTGTTAAACCACCGCCAGTGAGAGCAGTCATCTGATATCTGAATTCCCGTAAAGCCGCAGGCCTTGATCATTTTGACATAGTCGCGCAATTGCCGGTTGGAAAAGCTGTACCAGTCAACCGACAAATTCATATTCATATTGTTTATCTTGCCCCGGTTATAATCCGGTTTCCACCCGCATAGTATCGATTCCCGCTCTTTCATCCAGGGATTTTCCACGCTGAAGCTGCTCATACTATTTTATTCTCCTTACTGTATCCGTACGGTTTTCTTTTTCCCCTTTATATCAAAAAACCGGCGAGGTGTCAACACAGTGGCGACGAAACATTTTCTGACCATAAAAAGGACCGGATTTTCATCCGGTCCTGCTGCTTTATGCAAGCCCCGCAAAGCTGCGGGCGGTATCGATCAGTGCTTTTAGGTTTTCGTAGGGGACATCCGTCTGTATCTCCTGAGAAGGAGCGGTGATGTATCCGCCGTGCTCACTCATCAAACGAACCACCCGTTCGGTCTCTGCCCGCACTTGGGCTGGGGTACCGTAGGGCAAGGTGCGTTGGGTGCTGATGCCGCCCCAGAAGGTCAGCTGATCCCCGTACGTCTTTTTTAGAAATTCCAGATCCATACATTCCGGCTGGACCGGGTTCAGCCCGTCCACCTCCAGCTGACATAGATCCTGCATCACCTGCAGAATGCACCCGCAGGAATGAATCCACACGTCTTTTCCGGCTGCGTGGATCGCCCGGTACTGACGCTCTTCCCCCTTGCGGATCATCCGCCGCCAGCAATCGGGAGACATAATCAGGCTGCGCTGTGTACCCCAGTCGCTGCCAAGTAAAACGCCGTCATACTCCTTACAGGTCAGCAGCTGACGAAAGTTGCGCATATTGGTATCCACAATAAAATCCAGCAGCTGCTGGGAAAATTCCGGCAGGGCAGCAAAATCGGCCAGCATATTTTCGATGCCTCTGGTATAGTAGGCTTTTTCCCAATGGCTTGCCCAGACCAACATGATCATATAGGTGCCATATTTTTCCCGCAGATAGCGGGTTCTGGCAAAAGCCGCCTCCGTCTCCTCACCGAATTTGACCGTATCCGGCATCCGGTCGGGTTCGGCCTCTGGGTCGCAGAATTCCGGCGGCATGGTCTCGTAGTTCCAATCCCACCAGGGATAGGGTGCCGGAAACATAAAATTGCCAATCGCCAGATCCACCGCCTCGTTTTTGCTTAATAGACCGGCGCGGTAATCCTCCATAACATCGGGGTTGTGATAATCCTGTAAAAGCCGGTCACCGTAGGCGTCATACCCTTCCAGGGTCAGGCGGATATAAAACGGTACTATACTGTCCGCCTCATGTCGCAGCGCCTTTTTCACATAGTCAAACTTATTCATCTTTCCTCATCCTCTTTCTGCCGGATAGCCCCATCGGCAAGGCGCCCGGACAACTACCATTATGCATATTCCGGCGAAAAAATCAACCGTATTTGACCGTTTTCGGAAAAAAGAGCCGAGCTATACTTCTCCCCGGGTGATTTCGTCTGCAATCCCGGAAACCGATTTTTCATCGGTTACCACCTTTGCTGTATTCAATTTTTGATACAGCGGAATACGAGCAATACTGCGTCCTAAAATATCCGGCGCTCTGTTCCCCCTGTCGATATCCTTTTGCAGCCGTGCCCTCAGTGTTTCCTCATTACACACCAGCGAGATATTCTTTATTTCGCAGCACTCTGCCTCTATGCCGTTCAGGATAGCGTCTATGATTGACTGCTCATGCATGACCCAGCAAAAAATGACATTTTCGTATGCGGAACAGCGGATAAACTGGTTCAGCATAAAACAGATATTCTGCAGAACCATCGTCTTAGTTTCCTGCGTCACTTGAAACGGATCTGCGTCCCAGCACCAATCACCATCCAGGAACACCGCATTACTTAACCTTCTTTTCAGCTCCTGACAGACTGCGGTTTTTCCCACACCCATTGTCCCGCTGATCAGATAGACTGTTTTCTTGCTCATAAATAATTTTCTCCTACAGAATAATCCTTACACCGCAGTTCAACGCTTCCGGTAACACTGTTTGTTCATTTTCCCGCAAGCTCCAAAAACTTTTTATCACTTTGAATCGCGTGGGTGATAAACTTGCCGTCCCGGAACAGGGCGTAGTTTGTCACCGGCGCAGGAAGATTTTGTGCTGTCTCTTTATCTGTAATATGAACCGTCTTTAACGGAATACCATTTTGCTTTGCAGCCTGCGCCACTCTGGGTACCCAATAGTAGGTAAACGGGCACTGATCGGTGTAATAAATCACAAAACCCTTTTCTTCGATTTGCGGATGCCTGGCACAATCCTTAAACTGCGGCAAAACAGCATCCTCGCAAAGAGGCAGATACATTAGCGTTATTCCGCAATCCGCCTCGTCAGCGACCCGAAAGCCCTTGTATGCAAGATACTTCGGATCGGACAGAAATTCTTTTTTTCGTTTGGCAGAAGAAAAGATACAGATGCCCTTTTGCCCCTGCGCCCTGGCGTCTTTGATACACTGTTCCATCAGATCGTTGGAATACCCATGTCCCTTCATGGAGCCGGCGATCCAAAGGCAGTTGATAAACAGATACCCTTCTGCTGTTATTGGTGCCCATGCGTTTTCGGCAGGGATGTATTCTATAAAGCACTTTCCGTGCTCCACGCTGCGGTAAAAAACCAGCCCCTCATCAAACAGTTGCTTTAGCCATTCTTTTTTCTCAATGCTCTGCTTGCCGGACATAGCGCAGCAGACATGCTCTTTGTCGATATTCTCTTTTGTGATTCTGATATAGTCCATTACTGCTTCACTCTTTCTGTTTGATTCATCTGCGAAGAATTTTCAGCTAAATCCCGGATTTCGTTTATATCCTGCTTGATGATAGCTTGCATGGTTTCCACATTTTTTGACAGATCAATGCGCCCTATCACCTGCAAAATTTGTGCGGTCAGCTCGGGGCGAAATACGATAATCTCCTGAACAGCATTCAGACATTGCCTGACTACCGTCGGTTTGGGATTGTTCAGTAATGCCGACATACCCGGTGACAGCTGTTTCAATTTACCACCCTTATCCCATTTTGCCTAACTGCAGCAGAGGATAAATGCTCGGGTACGGATATACGACTTTTTATGAGAAAGCAGATATGCAAATATGTCTAAGTAGCCATAATATTCATCAGAAAATTCGGATGCTGACGCGATTTCCCTTGTCCGTGCAAATGCTTTCTGACCGTCTTTATCTATCAGTTCCGAAACCAAATCCGTCATAAGCTTCCTCTGTTCTGTGCTTTCGTTCATTTAATTTGAATCTCTCTCCCACCCTCCAAATAAATCAACGTATCTTTTCCAACCGCACAACATGAAATGCATCCGGCGCTGTGATTCCGTTTTTGAACTGATAACCTAATCTCCGGTAAAAATCCACAGCAGTAATGGAAGGCCCGACCTCCGTTCGCCAGGCGCGGGCAAAGAACTCATCGTTTTCCAGCGTTTGGATCATTCGTCTACCAAGCCCCCGACCTCGATATTCGGGCAGGACGAAAACTGACACAAGATAACTTTCTGTGGTTCTGCCCCAATATCCGGTAATACCCCCGCAGCCGATGATTTTTTCGCCGTCACAGATCACATAGAAATGCGTATCCTTCGCACGCTCGGCAATCACCGTTGGGGAATGGCTCTCTGTATTTTCCTTGATAAACTCTGCCGGGTAGTCATCCGCATTGCTGATTTTGAGCGTTTCGCATATGACCGATGAAACCGCAAATTCGTCCCCGTTTTGAAAAGGACGGATAAAAAAGGGATCCTCGACGCCGCTTTCCCTTGCGGCACGAACAGCCGCTGCGACAAAGTCCGTTTTGTCGAAAGTATATCCTTCTCTCTCATGTTCGTCTTTCTTCCACTGCTCCAGCTTCTCGTATTCTTTTGCCATATCCGATAGCCCTTTCCGAGCCGTCTTTTCTGTGTGTCGCGCTCTGCTTTTTCACGCCATAAAAACGAAGAAAACTACCCATAAGACGGTCACAATAATTTCTTTGTGACTGGGGCAGTTTTCTGTCACAGGTCAGTCCTTTACCGGCACCCAGATGCCGCACTCATAATCGGGCGACTGCGGGTCTCCGGCAGAATAAACCTCCAAGGTTGCCATGCCGTTGGCGTGATGTTTCTGCCCCTCATTCGGAAACCACTTTTGCCAAACCTCTGTGTTCAGCGCCTGCAAAGACTGCGGAATCGGGCCTTTTGCCGTAAAAACAGCCCATGTGCTTGCAGGGAAAGTGTACAGCTCCAGTCCCTCCGGGACATCACCGCCCCGGTAAAGCCCGGCAACCCAATAGGAAAAGCCGCCCTCCGCATCGACACAGATGGCGTACATTCCAATACCGTTTTCAAGAATGGCTGCCTCCACCGGCGTTTCCGGTTTCATGGTCTGCCAAAGGTGCGCATATTTTGTGTTATACTCTCTATCCCAAAATTCCGGGCATTTTTGATAGCCCTCTTCGGGGCGGATCTCGGTATGAAAGCCGATAAAGGTCAGGGCTTGTTTCTTTTCGTATCTTACATTCATTGCAAATTCTCCCATTCTTTTTTGTCAGCCGGATGATATGCCCGGTATGAATATCGTCCGTCAGCTTCCAATAAACATCACGGCTTGTATGGTGGTAAACAAAGCCACACTTTCCCTGTACATGTGCGGATCTCATATTTCCGTCAAAACGGCCATACTAATAGCATTATTATCCGGTTTTAGTCAATTACATAGGTTTCCGGAATAGCCAAAACAGTTTTAAAAATCTGTCTGCTGTTTTCCATATCGAAAAATATAGGCCATCCGGCAATGGGCCCACATCGGGGTCCTTCGCTTATTGAATAACATCCCTTGCATCTGCTTCCTCAAAGGAACGCAGTTGCACCCGCTCTGTTTCTAAAAGCATATCTCAACCCCCTTCCCCGCTAAAGCTTTCAAATGGTTCTTTATCCATATCTTTTATCCTTTTCACTTTTATTCTCCTTATTTTCAGTCAATATCCATAGGGCAACCGATGCGCCAAACCATACAACCCGATAAATATTGGTAACCAAATTTCCGGGGAATGTATCAAATAGCAGATTCCAGTCGTACACCACACCTATGGCGTCTATGAAAGCATGATATATTGCGCAGGCGATCACGCTCTTTGTCGCCTTGTAAAGTGCCGCTAACGCGAACGCCCAGATAAAAATCGTGATTCCGAAGCCGACAAGGCTGTCACCATAATGGTTTGATGTGGGGTCAAGCCACAAATCAAGGTGCCACACATACCAAATTGCAGCTGTGATCAAAACGGAACCGGGAAAACCGATTTCATTATCCAGCGCAGGCTGCAGAAAACCCCGCCAACCTGTTTCTTCCGCGATTCCGACAAATGGAATCATCACAAGAAATCCAAGGGGCAGCAGATACCGAGGGGAGCCGTTTGGCGTTCCGTTTATCAAGGCAAAGGCCAGCGCCAAAAGGCAGAAGCCGGCGGTAAGCAAGCAGGTTTTCAGCTTTTGCTCTGTATGAAAAATCCGTCCGAAAAACACCCTGAGTTTGATTTTCTCCCTGAAAAGCGCAATCAGCAGCATCGACACAAAGGGTGCCGGGGTCGAAAAGAGCAGACCGATTGCGACATAGAAGAAATAGCCGACCGACATTTTTCCAGTTTGCGCATAGGCCACCGAATGCGGCATCAGCCACAGCTTAAGCGTTACAAAGCAAAAGGTCCAAAGACCGGCAACCAAAAGCAAATACAATAAAACAGGCTTTTTCGGTTCGTTTTTCACTGTTAAGCCTCCAACCTTTTTTCTTGTATTTTTCCAAAACGACAAACAAGGCTTTGATAGTTGTTTACATTGGTTTGCAGCAGCTGTTCCGCTTCCGTTTTCACCTTTTCATAGCTTCCTCTGCTGAAATGAAGGGAGACAAGGTCGATGCTTTTCACCTTTCCCTTGGCGAAGTTGCAAAAGCTGCGTATTGGGGCAGAAAGTGCGAACACCCAAACCGGCGAGATCAGGGTCATGCTTTCAAAAGCTTGCAGGTCAAAAGCAATCGGCTCAATAGGCATTTCCCATCTGTGCATTCCAAAGCGACCGCACCATAAAAAACCGAATAATCCGTCCGTTTTTTCTTTCGCTTTTATTTCGTATAGGTTCGCCCCGATTTCATCGGCTTTTTTGTATGCCAATGCCTTGCCGTAACCCATTCTGGAATAAAAGATGACCAGCTTTTTACTGTCCTTTCCTATATTTTTGTATTCTGCCGGATGAAAAACAAAGGACCCCCGCTGATGCAGTACAAAGGAATAAAACCCGATTATTGCCTGCAAGAAGCCGAAAATAAAATACGCCGTCGACATAATATTAAAGGGAAACATATAAAACTGAATACAAATCCAAAGCATCAGCGTTCCGCCGAATACGCACCCTAAAACATCGCCGATGCTTTTCTTTTTGAAAATCAGAAACGCCGCCGTCAGATTGGTTAGTCCGTTGACAATCAGTAAGGAGATACCCGAAAATATTAAATTTTGAAAAAGGATATCGGCAAAGGGGAGCTTTTGAAAATACGGCAGCATCGCATCCATACCCATGGCTTTTCCCGTTGGATCAATAAGCATACCGGCTGCCCCGGCTACCGCACCTAAGCCGATAAACAATGTCCAGAACAGCTGAATGATTCGCGTGGTTTTGTATTTCACTGTTCGGTTTCCTTCTTTTCTGTTTTCCGATTCTCTTCTCCGTCCGCTTGCTTAGAAATACGGGATCCGACGCAAAGCCCGATCAGCATACCGACTGAAATGCCAATCGCAAGGCCGCCCTCAAACATGGTACCCAGCGCTACGCCCATGCACATACCGATGGCAATGCCCTCAGATTCATAGGTTTTTCCGCTATTCTTTTCCTTTTCGGAATGTCTCGCGATAAAAATCGCGAGACAAAGCCCGATGGCGATCCATGGCGCTGCCGCTAAGATAAAATCTTTCATTGTTATGACCATTCCTCTCTTGGAATTGTGCCGCCCTGCGAAGCAGGTGCGCACCATTGCCTACGGTGCACAAGGCGCAAAACATGGTTGAAAAATTTATTTTTCAACCTTTGTACCCCTTCTTTCTTCTTTTTACGAGAAACAGATTGAGAAACTGCGCAAACGCGCTGATACTTAAGCCTGCCGGCAGATACCAGTTGTAATCATTTGGAGTAGTTCTCACGCCAATAGAAATTACGATCAAGCCCAAAGCGATAAATTCTAATGCAAGAATGACACAGCCAATAATACTTGCGTGCTCCAGTCTCGGCATGCAAAAAACCAGTACTGTGTAAACAATATAAAAACCGTAGAGCGTATAACTGACCCAATTGGACCAGGGGAAGGACATTTGGGGGTTTGTCAAGGCTATGGCGATAAATATCAAACCCAATGCTACCAGAATGATTCCGAAAATCGCATATCTGTTCTTCATTTAGCCTCTCCGTAAGTATGATTGCTATTTTTTCAAACCTGCCATTTTTGAACCAGTTACGCGCACATTTCCCGAAAAAACTGTAAAACAAGGTTCCCCTACATTATAGTGAACTTTTGGTCACATGTCAACAGGCTGAATGCGCAACGGGCACCGTATTATTTTACGGTGCCCGTTGACAAAAGGAGTATGAAGAGGAAGAGGATGTCTTGAATAATGGGCAGCGGTCAGAGGCATAAAAACAACACAGCTGCGGTCCCGACTGCCAGTCCTACCCACTGACGGCGCGATAGCTTTTCTTTAAACAATACCACGCCGGAGGCTGTGGACAGTACCAGGGAGGCACCGTTCACCAGCGGAAAAAAGACCGCGCTGGGCATGACCCCGGTCAGGTATACATTAAATTCATTGGCTAACGCGCTGGTTAAGCCCAATACCAGAAACAGACCAACCAAAAACAGAATATGCTTTCGATTGTGACCGTTTTGCCTTGTACAGATAGCAACTGGCTTTTCTGTTTGGGCTTTGGGGGTTATCAAAAAGAGAACAAACGCGGAAATGGTAGCAAAAATGCAGGCATAAACCAAAAAACCGACCAAGTCTGTATAATGGTGTA